>JAIFNC010000020.1:10226-10693 GCA_020047935.1 Bacteroidota bacterium | reverse complement strand
CCTTTAAGTTGTGCCGCAATGTCGTTTTTGGTGCCCGAAAGATTTACTTCGGAGCCGGTTACAATTACAAATATTGCAGTCAGAACCAAGGCAATTGCTAAAGCGGCAATAAGCTGTTTCATGCTTTGCCACATGTTTTTGTTGTTTTCAGTTGTATTCATTTTGTAATGGTTGGTTTCAAAAGTCAAAAATAATCAAAAATGTAAACGAAAATTAAATTTCCATGAAAATATTGAAATTAAAAAGCTAATTTTCTAAAACTCTTCTTTGTTTCAAAAAATTAGCTTGCAAAAGATTCTCTTTTACTTTTTCAACTCAAATTAATCTTGTTTCGTCCAAATTCTTGTATTCAAATTTAATTCTTCTACTATTCCGGTGAAAAGCTTTAAATAGTACAATTGATTTTGAATAAAATCGAAATCGAGTACCGTATTCCAAACGCGTGGTTCGAACAAATTTTTGCTTAT
>JAIFNC010000020.1:0-10180 GCA_020047935.1 Bacteroidota bacterium | reverse complement strand
ATTTGGTCTTCGCCAAAAACCTGAAACATTTTTTCGAATTCGGGGTTTTCGAGCTGTATCAGTTTAGGTCGCGAAATATTAAGTTTCTGAATTTTACGTGCAAATCGGCCTAAAATTCCTTCCCAATTATCGTTTAAAACAATAGTTTCGGTTTTAAAATTTTTGTTGAAATCGGCGATAAAGAAAACGCCTTTAAAAATAGTATGCCATTGTGTTTGTCGTCTGCCTTTACTGTCGGTACTTTCGGTTTTGTATTCCATGTGCAATTCCGAAAATTCTACCTGCGTTTTGCCCAAGGTTCCGGTTATATAATCTTCACCATTTGCACGGTCGATTCGGTTTAAGAAAATTTTGCTTTTCAAGAATTCGCCGGTCGAAATTCGGTTTGTGTAATCGTAATGCAGCGAAGGGTCTATGTGTTTTACCAGACGTTCGATAATTTGGTTTTTAAATTCGGTGCGATAATGTTTGTAATTTGTATAGTGCAGAACACTTACATAAATAAGTAAGCCAAACGGAATTAGCAATACTAAAAAATACAAGGGGTCTAATTCGGGCATAGTAAAAAGCGCTATGGCACCGCCAACCAAAGCCAACGAAGTGCCAATTATATACCATCGGATGTTCACGAGTTTTTTTCGTATATGTTCGAAATCGGTAAGCGACGGCAACAAATTATTGGTGTAAAATTGTGTAAAACCGGTATCTGAGCTCATGTTTCATATGTTAATTTGCGAATAAATCGAACTGACTATGCTTACAAAGATACAATTTAAGAATTAAAAAACGGTATTTCGAACCAAAAAAATGGTTCGAAATACCGTTACTATCGGTTGTAAACTGCAAAAGCAAGTACAATTACGAATTAAACAAGTTTTTTGCACTAATATTCTGACGTTCGGCTTCGGCAATTTCGAAAACACTTTTGCGTTTAAAGCCCATCATTTTTGCAATAAGATTGGTTGGGAAAGTTTCTACCGAATTATTATATTCGGTTACCATAGCATTAAAAGCTCTGCGAGCAGCCGAAATTTGTTCTTCAATTTCGTTCCACGAAGCTTGCAATTGCAAAAAGTTGGTATTTGCTTTCAGGTCGGGGTAGTTTTCAACGGCAACCATAATTCCGCTCACTTTTTTCGCCAATTGGTTTTCAATCATTACCTTATCTTCGGTTGAAATATTGCCTGAAGTTGCTTGCGCGCGCAAAGCCGTAATTTCGGTTAACACACCGGCTTCGTGCTTCATGTATTCTTTAACTGTAGCTATAAGGTTAGGCAGCAAGTCGTAACGTTTTTTGAGCATGGCATCAATAGCACCAAACGAGTTCTCTACTTCGTTTCGTTTTCGAACCAAGCCGTTGTATGCCAATATAATCCATAGCACAACCACTACTGCTGCACCAATCCATACATAATTCATGTTAAAAGAAGTTTCCATGGGGTTAAGTTTTAGTTAAATATTTTGCCAATCGTATCGGGTGTAAAATTACCTTCCGATATAATAAAGAAACCTAAAATATTTTCTTCATTTTCGTTCTGTTCAAAAAGAACTACTACATGGTAGTTTTTATTGTTGTAGCTTATATTATACGCTTCAAATTCTTCTGCTTTATCGGCGGGCGTAACTGTGCTATTTACAAACAATTGCGAAATAAGTTCTTGCTGTTTGCCCACCGGAATATTCGATTCAACCAACATTATTTGCAGCATAGTATCGTCAATCATATCGCGGCCGTTTTCAACGCTAAGCTTGGCCGGAATGCTGTAAAGTTCCGGAAACTGATTTTCCGGGTTGCTTGTTTCGGTATCGGTTACCAAGGTATCGGTATTATTATCGGCCTCCTTATCCGACGATTTGCAGGCGGTTCCAAGCACTGCAATAAATAAAACGATGCCTAAAAAAAATCCTGAAAACACTACATTATTTTTCATTTTTTATCAATTTTTCGAATTAAAATTGGTTGTAAATTTAGCAATAAGCCTCAAACTTACAAATAGTAAATTGCTTGAATTTTAATCTTTTTTTTAATACCATTTATCAGGAATTTGTTCAACTTTGTAAGCATTAATGTATTCGAAAATTTGCTCCTCGCTTGTACAAACTTCGTAAACATTGGTAGTAAAAGTTTTTGCAAAATGTTGTTTGTAGGTTTCATCGAACTGCGTCAAGAGATTATTATAAAAACCCAGCGTATTTAAAATAATAATTGGTTTTTTATGGTAGCCCAATTGTTTTAATGTAATTACTTCGAGCAGCTCTTCGTAAGTTCCAAAGCCACCGGGCAAGGTTACAAAAGCATCGGCAAGGTCTTCAATCATTTTTTTTCGTTCGTGCATGCCGGGCGTAATTATTTGCTTATCTACCTTATTACAAGCCAACCCGCGGTCGGCAAGCAGTTGCGGTATTACTCCGGTACAATGTGCTCCGGCTTGTCGGGCTGCACCCGAAACGGTTTTCATAAGCCCTAAATCGGAGCCGCCGTATACCAGCGAGTGGCCGTATTTACCTAGTAAGGTACCCACATTTTTTGCTGTTTCGTAGTATTCCGGTGCCAGTATTTCCGACGATGAACAGAATATTGCAATTGTTTTCATTCGTTTTTTTTGCAAAAGTATAGTTTATTTATATAGTTTACGAAAGAGAGAGGAAAAACTTCCGTGTTAAATTTGGGCATTATTAATTTAGTTTGTTTATAATTGTTCAATTCTGCGAAACCTTTTTTAACTGCTTTCGTAAAGGTTGCTAGCATTGGTATTTTATTTTGCAATATTATTCAATTGCAAACCAAAAACGATTTATCGGCCAACTAATTGAAATTTATTAATTTAGATTTCAGCATTTTTGCGCAGAATACCCAAAATACAATTGTTCAATAAAAAGCAAAAAAGTACTTAATACAAAGATTACATGAAAAGTTTGTTTACAGATATGGAAATCATCCTCGACAACGAAATATTTTTTATTGGTATTTCGGAAGAAAGAAATCGAATTTACATTCAGGCTGCCGGTTTTTTATCGAATGCGGATAAAATGTTGGAATTTTTACGAATGCAAACCATTGCTGCGTATAAACTAAAACCGGGTTTTACCGGAATTGCCAATATGAAACATTTCGAAACCCTACTGCAACAATTGGTAAATTATGAATTAGATGCACATTTCAATTTAATAAGTTCAGGTTTAAAGCTGATAATTATACTATTACCCGATAATCCGGTTTCCTTACTTCAACTTAAATCGGTAATTAATAGTACGGGTATTACTTACGAATTTTGCAAAACAATTGAAGAAGCCGAGGCTTATTTAAATAAGTCGAATTAAGGGTTGTATTATTCATTTTTTACATCTGCTGAAATTTCAATTTGCCGGCGCTTATTCAATTAATTTACGCTGAATTATAGGCATAAGGCGTTGTAAAACAACAAAAGTTAGTGCTAAAAGAATTATTGTTCCAATAAATTTATTTGTCCACAAATTATTATTATTAACTTCTACTATTTTATTAGCAAAATTTGAAAAAAAAGATTAAATTTGGTGAAAATCTGAATTTGAAATTTCAAATTTGTTAGGTTGGAAAGTATGAATATAAATTTATGGCTATAGGTTTACAACAAATATTTTCGATAAATAAAGACGACGAAAACAAGGTGTTGTGGTTGTTGCTTCAATCGCTGGCGCTGGGCTTGTTTTACGGCGCCTTCGATATTTCGGCACATACCGATTTTTTGAATATGTTTGGCGAAAAGGAAGTGCCCGGTGCATACGTTATTTCCGGATTGATAGGTATAGTAATTACGGCTGTTTACGGTCGTTTTCAGGCTAAAATCAAATTTAGCACCCTTAGCATTTATTCGCTTTATATTTCGGCAATTATAGTACTGCTTTTATGGTTATCGTACACTTTTATTTCATCTCAATTTGCCGTATACACTTCATTTTTATTGTTGGGGCCGCTAAACATAGTAGCTGCAGTAAATTTTTGGGGTACCGCCTCGCGTGTTTTTTCCATTCGCGAAGCAAAAAAACTTTTCGGACTTATAGCCGCCGGACAAGTTTTTGGAGTTATTCTAATAAGTTTCGGCATACCGCTTATTTATACCATTCTTCCCAATTTTCTATCGTTCAATTTGTTGCTGATAAGTATTGCAGGTTTAATTTTTGCTGCGGTTTGCCAAGTGGTACTTTCGTCGAAATACCGTACCGAATTGCGTTCCTATGTTTCGGATAAAAAAAGTGGAACCAAGGAAAAATCGATACTAAACCAATACGTTAAAAACCGCTACGTATTGCTAATGATATCGTTTGTGGTGTTGTCGATGATTATTGCATTTTTTGTGCAATACGCATTTTTGCGCATTATTAAAATACAGTATACCGAATCGAATTTAGCGCAATTTTTGGGCGTTTTTACCGGTACGCTCATGATTTTTGGTTTTTTGGTAAAAACCTTTCTGTACGATAAACTGATGAAAAACTACGGGTTGGATTTCACCTTACGTATGTTGCCTATTATACTCATCGTTATCACCTCGTTATCGTTGCTTAGTGGCACTATGCTTGGTTATACTCCAAATTTGCCAAATGCATTTCTTATTTTCTTTTTGCTTATTTCGCTCAATAGGCTAATGTCGTTGTCGCTGCGCGATGCAATTGAAATACCGTCGTTTAAATTACTATATCAGTCGTTGCCCGAAAAAGTACGCTACCAAGTGCAAGTTTTTATTGATGGTACTATAAACGAAACTGCCGCACTCGTTGCCGGTTTATTGTTGTTGGTTATTACCAAATTAGAAGTTAATCCGTTGGTTTTTAATATCATATTACTGCTTATTATTGTACTTTGGTTGGTTGTAACCATTGTGCTGATTATTGAATATAAAAAATCGTTATTAAATGCCGAAACCGATTTTACAACTGCCGAAACTGCTCAAGAAGCACATTGGGTAGCGCAAATTTTTGCAGCACCGGCGCCGCTTTCGGAAAAAACCTTTTTGCTTACCCAATTTGAAAGGAACAATTTTGAACATTATAAAAATTCACTGAACACCTTGCTGCAAAGCGCTAATTATTATGAAGTTGAGTTGGCATTAAAAAAAATAAAACAACATTTAATTGTCGAATACATTGAAAATGAATCAATCAGTCAATCGGAAATTATTAAAACCTCCTCCGATTTGCAAGCCATGGCCAATGTACTTAATGAACTTGTGGCAGGGTATCAAACAAACGAATCGATTGAAAAGGCAATTAAATCGAATAAACTAAGCGACCGCATTGAAGCGGCAGCCATTTTGGCTTTTGCATTTGGCGATATTTCACGCAAAGGCCTGCAAATACTTATTCGCGATTATAATGCACAAGTAGTTTATCAAGCTATTGTTTCGGCAGGCATACAGAAACTCCCCGACTTGCAAATTACCCTTTTCGAAATGCTTAACCGACCAAATTTTGCCCATTTGGCTTTCGATTCGCTTAAAAACTTACCCGATTTGGACAGGTTTGAGCACAGTTACAAAGTACTAACTGTAGAGCCTGCATTAAAACCTATATTTATAAGGCTTTATGCCTATTCGAAACCCGAAATTGTGCGGTTGCCGGTGCTCGAAAAATTGCAGCGAGAAACATTCGATTTATTGCCCGATATAGTTGCTACCTTAAAAAACATTGGTTTTAAGGCCACCGAAAACGAACAAGTACTTTTTATTGATAAAATTAAAGAACTAATTGGTGTTATTGCTTGGAATTTCAATATAGAATATCATTTGCAACAACTCGGCAACGAGAAAATTGCTGAACAAGCTGTACATGCCGAAACAGAAGAAAATATAAATTTGCTTTTTGAATTGCTCAAATTAGCCTATTCGGAAGAAATAATAAGCAAAGCGCAAAACTACTTTTTACAAGGAAGTATTGGCAGTATTGGTTATGCACTCGAATTACTCGATTTGTTTTTAAGTCCGGAAATGAAAAATTACATCTTTCCGGTGGTCGACAATTTGTTGCTTGCACAAAGAGTAGCGCAACTTTCGGAATTTTTTGCACTGCCTACCTATGCAGAACAGGATGTTTATTATGCCGTTTTTAACCGAAGCCCTTTGTTTATTAAGAACAGCACAAAAGCAGCCCTTATTTTTGCTATGGCTAACCGAAAACAATTTCTTATAAACGACCGGCTAATTGCCTTGCTATTTAATCCAAACCCGCTAATTCATCAGGTTGCAGCCATAATTATACGCAATACTTCGATTAACTCGTTTTACGATTTGTGCAAAAGATTACCGACCAATATTTTACGCGGTGCAAGAGCGGCTGCTATTCTGCCCGATACCGGGTCGATGCACTTGATGTATAACCAATTTGTTTTTTTACGAAGTTTATCCTGTTTCGAAAAAACAACCGAAAAATTTCTGTTGGAAATAGTTTCGGATATACTTGTTATCGATTTAATAATGAACGCTCACCATGCTGAGAAATTTAAATCGCCGGTATTGATAATAGGCACCGGCAGTAGCTTTACGATTGAATCGGACGAAATTTTTACTGCCGAGGAAAAAGTATTTTACAAGGTAATAGAGTCTAAAAAAATATTTTTAACAACAAAGTATGTTAATTCATCAATTTTTTTTATTAATATTGAAAGATTAAGCAAATTATTGTTTAAATTTCCGGAATTCTCTAACCGGATTTCAGCCTTGATATTTAATTCAAAAACACTATAATTTAAAGTGCTATGCAAAAGAAAACTACTACCATTTTTAAGCAACTTATTGCAAATATTATAATTCCGGTGGTTATTGCACTTATTATTTTGGCATTTGTAAACTATACGCAAACAAAACAATTATTGAATACAGCCAACGAAAAACAGAATTTGAGTTTAAGCGACGAAATTGTGAATATTCTGGCATTTCAAGACGAAAGTTTACGGGTAATTGAAGAAAGCTTAAACCGACGCTTGGAAGCTTTTTCGGATAAGTTGGTATTTGATTATTTTAAAACAACCGCGCAAATTAAAACTGCCGATTTACACGAAATAAGAAACACCTTGGGAATGTCGGAAACCAACGAAGACATTTATATTATTGAAGTTAGCACCGGAATAATTGTAAATACAACTTTCGAAAAAGATGCCGGGTTGAATGTGTATTCTTTCGGCCCGAAATTTAAGGAATTTATTCAAAAAGTAGCGCTCTCCGATTCAATAGTCAGCGAACGGATTTCGATAGAAACTTCAACAAAACGATTAAAAAAATACATTTACCAAGCAAGCGCCGACAATGCGTATGTTATTCAAACCGCTTCGTATTCCGAAGATGCCGATAGAATTGTGAATTTTGTAAAAGGTCGTTTGAGCAGTCTTTCAAAAAAAGACGAAAGTATTTCGAATGTCGATTTGTTTATTCAGGCCGATGTGCCTTTTTCGTTGGCTACCGGACAAACCGCCGACAACGATTCGATAATTGCAAATTCGGTAAAAAAAGTGCTCGAAACGCGCGCAAATTTCGTGTTGCCTAATCCGGAAAACGACGCACAAACCTATAATTTTATTTTTATTCAGCGCGAAAATTCGTTGCTTTATCCATACGCGGTAGTAGTTATTCTTTCCGATGCTTCTATACGAAACAGAACCTTGAATAATACCTTGTTTAAGCACCTTGGGCTTTTTGGGTTAACCATTTTAATTGTGGTTATTTTAATATATCGAAAAACAGGCGTAATTACCAATCCGCTTAAAAAATTGGTTGATAATGTTTTGCGAATTTCGGGCGGTAATTTTAACGAAAGAGCGTTGGTAATTGGCAATAACGAAATTGCCGAACTTTCGATTCAGTTTAATAAAATGATTGCAACCATTGAAGACTACTATAACGACCTTGAAAACAAAGTTCGCGAGCGAACCGCTGAAATTAACAACCAAAAGGAAGAAATTGAAGCACAACGCGATTCTATTGAAGAACAACGCGATAACTTAGCCGATAAAAATAGAAGCTTGCAAATTGCTTACGAAGAAATAGACCGGCAAAACCGAAATATTACCGACAGTATACATTATGCAAGCCGAATACAAAATGCTATTTTACCAACCAATGCCTACATTAAAAAGCATTTGCCGGAATCGTTTGTGCTTTTCCGACCTAAAGACATTGTTTCGGGCGACTTTTATTGGATGATTGAAAAAAACAACAAAGTAATGATTGCGGCAGTTGACTGCACCGGACACGGCGTACCGGGCGCATTCATGTCTATAGTGGGTAACAACGAATTAAATAATGCAGTAAATATTCATGGGGCACAAAACTCGAACATAATACTCGATTTTTTGAACCAAGGAGTTACAAATTTATTGGGGCAAAGTAAGAGTTCGAAAATTGCCGTACGCGATGGCATGGATTTGGCTTTATGTGTTATTGATAAAGCTACGCATACGTTGGAATTTACCGGCGCTTTTAATCCGCTTTTTCAAATTACGGGTAGCGAATTAATTGTGCACAGTCCGGATAAAAACGCCATCGGTAATTTTATTGAAGATGTAATTGAACCTTTTACCGTTACAAAAATAAACTATACACCGGGCGATAAATTTTACTTGTTTTCCGATGGGTATGTAGACCAATTTGGCGGCCCGAAAGACCGTAAATTTATGACAAAAAATTTTAAAGAACTGCTCCTTACCATTCATGAAAAAGAAATGGAAGCGCAAAGAGATATTTTGAATCAATCGTTGGATGACTGGAAAGGTCATTGGAACCAAATTGATGATGTGTTGGTTATAGGTTTTAAATTATAAAAATGGCAAGTATATCATACGATATTTTTATCAGCTTTTATTCGGCCAATTCGGTATTGCGCTCGGAAGCCATTGCTTTTAGTCGGTTTATCGAAATTCTGATTTCCGGAATGGTTAACCGAAAGGTAAGTATTTTGCTGTCATCCGATTTTACCGACAATCCGGTTTTCAGAAACAAAGAGAAAGCCAATATTTTTTATGCAGTTAAAGCATTTATTGTGCTTAGCACCGATGAATATTATACACACGACGAAAGCATTTTAGAATACAAACTTATTTCAGAATCGGTTATACGACGAAAAAGCACAAAACCCTGCATATTTATGTTGGGCACCTCGGTTGGTGCCGAGAAAAACGAATTCTCGCTTTCGCCCGTGTACAGATTGGCATTTTCGACAGTTGCTAAACTTGACAAAAACGAACATTATTGGAATACGCTAACCAACCTGGCTTATGAACTAAAACAAGTGCTGGACCCCGACCTTGAATTGGATGAAAATGGGCAGAAAAACATTTTTATGGCAGAGCCCGATGCCGACCAAGTACACGTACATGCACTTATAAAACGCGAATTGTTGCTAAACGGTTATAATATTTTGCCTATTTTTCCGCTGTCGGCAAACGAGCACGAATTTATTGAACAGTCGACCGCATTGCTAAAAAAATCGATGTTTTCGATTCATATTTTTGGAAAAGAAGTGCCGGATTACAACGAAAATGCTTCAAACAGATCCGAAATACAAAACCTGTTAACCGTAGGCATTGCTATGGAAAACCATAATTTTAAACGAATAATTTGGGTTGACCCATTTCTGGTTTTCGACCTTAGCGAACAAGAAAACCGAATTAGGCGTATTTTGCAAAGTCGCCGTTTTTCAACCAATGCCGATGTGTTGCAAGTTCCGGTAGAAGAATTTAAAAATATATTATTATCGAATTTGAGAACCTTTTTCTTTAAAGAAAGGAAAAAAGACGATTATTCGCTTTCGGATAAAACCGTTTATTTACTTAGCGATTCGGAAAGTGTGCAAAATAAAAATTTTATTGTAGCGCAACTTCAACAAAGAAATATTGAATTTATTGAAATTAATAATGTAATTAAAGAACACGATGCCATACAGTTGCACCGAATAATTTTAAATAAAGCAAGCAATATTATTCTTGCTGCCAATAATTTAAAATCGAAATGGACGCTGGGTATGCTCTCGGATATAACCAAAGCCTCGGGTTATGGCAGAATAAATAAGTACAACTTATTGCTTGGTGTTTTTTCGAATACCGAACAAGCCATACTTCCGGTTGGTTTGCCCAAAGAATTCAGAATTGTAAACGATTCGGAAAAAGAATTGATAACTAATGTATTAGATATAGTTTTCAGCTAAAAAATGAGCA
>JAIFNC010000184.1 GCA_020047935.1 Bacteroidota bacterium | reverse complement strand
GAAAATGCTGCTGCCGGCGAAGTACGCTATTTGCATGGCGAGCACGGAAAAGGAACTTGGACTTTTTACGGCGGACACGACCCTGCAGACTACCAACACTTTGTAAACGACCCGCCTACAGATTTAAGCTTGCATCCAAACTCACCCGGGTACCGACTAATTCTGAATAATATTCTTTTTCCGGCGGCTAAAAAGAAAAAACAAAAAACTTAGTTTTTTGACAATGCAATAATTTATAAACCCATAAACCTTAGCAAAAATAGCTTTACGAAACTTGCACCTTTTTCCTAAGTAGCTTTGCTATGCGCTTAAAAAGCTTGCTAACCGAGTTTAATAATTTTTAAACCTACTAAGATTTTGCTTTGCATTCAAACCTATTTTCGTCCTTTTTTTGTTTGCTTGAAAGTATTTATTTCCGAAGCCGCAAAAAACTATTATATTTGCATTCTAAAAATTTAGACACATGAGTACTATCGACCAAAACAATATTCTTCTGGCTATTTCGCACGGCGACATAAACGGCATTAGCTACGAAATCATTTTAAAATCGCTTGCCGACAACCATATTCCGGAAATATGTACACCCGTAATTTACGGTTCGCCTAAAGTGGCAGGTTACCACCGAAAAGCACTAAATATGCAAACCATTAGTTTAAACCATATTAAATCGCCAGAGGAAGCTCAAGCCGGAAAAGTAAACATTATTAACTGCATTGACGAAAATGCACGGGTTGAATTGGGAAAATCGACCGAAATAGCCGGTCAGGCTTCATTCGATGCACTGAGTGCAGCTGTTAAAGACATGCAAAGCGGCAAAATTGGCGTATTGGTTACCGGTCCAATTAACAAGTATAACATACAATCGAATGATTTTAAATTTCCCGGACATACCGAATATTTGCAAGAGTCGTTTAAATGCAACGAGGTGCTGATGCTCATGGTTTCCGAAAACTTCAAAATAGGAACGGTTACCGGTCATATTCCGTTGGCACAAGTTCCCAAATACATTACTAAAGAGCGTATTCTGGAAAAACTTCGCATTTTAAATAAATCGCTTATTGAAGATTTTGCTGTACGTCGTCCGCGAATTGCAGTTTTGGGCTTAAATCCGCATGCCGGCGACGACGGACTGCTTGGCATGGAAGAGAAAGAAATTATTTCGCCTGCTATTGAGCAAGCACGAAACGAAGACATTTTGGCATTGGGGCCTTACCCTGCCGACGGCTTATTTGGTTCGGGTTTTATTGGCAAGTTCGACGCTATTTTGGCAATGTACCACGATCAAGGGTTGGCGCCATTTAAAGCAATTGCTTTTGAACGCGGCGTTAATTTCACCGCAGGTTTGCCTATTGTTCGTACATCGCCTGCGCATGGTACCGCGTACGATATTGCCGGCAAAAATGAAGCTTCGCCCGACTCGTTTAAAGCTGCCGTTTATTTGGCTTTGGAAGTATACAAAAACCGCATGGAATACCGCGATTTGACTAAAAATAAACTGCAAATAAGCAAACGGAACTACGGTAAAGACGAAGCATTGCCCGATGTTGATATGCCTGACGATATTATTTTGCTGTAATAATTTCAAAAAAAACGCTGCTAAAAAACTATCAGCGTTTTTTTTTATTCCTTCAGATTAATATTTCAGCAGCAATGTTGTGGGCAACATGCTTATTGCGGAATTGAAACTATAAAAGTAGAACTAACATTTTTAGTACTTTCCGCCCAAATTTGCCCACCGTGTTTTTCAATTAATTCTTTGCAAATAAGTAGCCCAAGCCCTGTACCTTTTTCGTTATTGGTTCCTTTGGTCGAATATTCGGTTGACATATCCCAAAGTTTTGGCAAATTTTCGGCTTCAATTCCTATTCCCGTATCGGCAACTTCAATAATTACAGCATTTTTGTCGATATGTGCCGAAATTCTTATTTGACCGCCCTGTGGAGTAAATTTTACAGCATTCGAAATCAGATTGCGGAGTACTGTTTTTAGAATAAAGCGGTCTGCTTTAATTTCAATCTCTGCCTGAATGCGTACTGTTATGGTAATTTCTTTAAAATGAGCTGCCGATTTAAAATCGTCCATCACCTCGTTGCCAATCGCCGACAGATTTAGCACTTCAGGTTCAATGCTTAGTTTATCCGATTGTGTTTTGCCCCACAAAAGCAAATCATCGAGCAATTCGTATGCATTCTGAGCTGTTTTATTTATTATACCCGCTTGTGTTGCAACTTTTTCCGAATCGAGTTTTGTAGCATTTTTAACCAACAACGACGAAAAACCCAGTATGGTATTAAACGGGCTTCGAAGGTCGTGCGCCAAAATAGAAAGCAATCGGTCTTTATCGCGATTCATTCGTTGCATTTTTTCAGCATAATTTTGCAGTTGTATTTCGTCATGTTTGCGGGTTTCAATGTTTCGAGTTACTCCCAAAACTTCAATTTCGCCACTCGCCGAACGATAATATTTCGCAGTAGTTTCGACCCAAACATAATTCCCTTTTTTACAAAATTGTTTGAGCTGATGACTGCTGCTCTGATTTTGATTTCTCAGAAAATTTTCCTGTAGTTTCTGCCGGGGTAAATCCGGTAAGTAGTTCTATTGAAGGGCTTATATAATTAAATCGCATGGTTTTTACATTGAAAATCCAAATTACATCGGTTATGTTTTCGGCAAGAAGTCGATATTTCCGTTCGCTTTCAATCAGTTTTTTATCGGCAATATTACGAATTCGCGAAATTGTATACGAAACAAACAACATTAATAAAATAATAATAAGTATAAAAATGGTATCCACACGCTGCAAATTCGAATTTAATAAAAGCAATAAGCTAATAATAAAAGCAATAGTATTAAAAACTAACACTGAAACACTTTGCCGCAGCGACATGGTTACAATGGCCATTGAAACGATATAAAGCGAAACACCGATAATTGAAGTATTATTGGTAAAGCAAAGTATAGCGCTTCCTATAAAAACAAAAAAAAGAATAATTGTTAAAAACCGATAGAAATACCGAATAAAAATTGGATGCAAGTAAGTGCCGGCAAATAAGATTAAACACATAATGCTTAAAATTACTCGCGGCAACATAGGGTCGTTAAAATTTGGAAGAAAGGCATTATTAAAGAGTCCTACCAAAGGAAAACCAATTGCAACAACTACCAAAGCTACCCTAAACCAAGCAATTCCAATTATTTGCTTTGAATAATCAGATTGTTTTTGAAAATGCTTTTTTATGTTTTCAGCTATCATTTGGTATTATTAGTAGCCACAAATTTAAAAATCAGTACAAATTGAATGTTCGTTTTTGTTTTTTTACAAAACCTAACTCTACGAAATAAACCTATAAATTTGCTCGTAACACCGGCTTTTTGGATCATGCAGTGTTTTATATTTCTTCGTTTTGCAAATGAGCTAACGGAATGGTAAAATAAAAAGTTGTGCCAACATTTACTTCACTTTCTACCCAAATTGTACCATTATTTCGTTCAACAAATTCAGTGCATAAAATTAGCCCAAGTCCGGTTCCTTTTTCTTTATCGGTTCCTTGTGTGCTGTGGTGGGTATCTATTCGAAAAAGTTTAGGAATAGATTCGGGTGGAATACCAATTCCGGTATCGGCAACTGCAATTTCGCAAAAATTTTCTTTAATAATCCGAGCACTTATTGTTACCGTTTTGCCCCCGGTGGTAAACTTAACTGCATTCGAAACCAAATTTCGCAATACGGTTTGAATCATATTGCTGTCGGCAAAAATCATAATTTCGGCGGGTATAACATTGGTAAGTTCAATATTCTTTAATTTTGCGCGTTCGCGCACCGGCACAATAGCTTCGTTAGTTAGGTTGAGTAAGTTATAATTTTGCGGTTTGCTCTGAATTTGACCTTGCTTGCTTCCGGACCATTCCAACAAATTTTCCAATAAATTAAGCGTCGAACTTATCGAAATATTCATTTCGTCAATAAAATCTTTAAGTTGTTCGCGACTAAAGGATTCGTATGACAAACGCAACATTTGAAGTACCGAATAAATAGTAGCTAATGGGCTTCTTAAATCGTGCGAAATAATAGAGAAAAACTTATCGCGTGTAGCATTGGTGGCTTCAAGCTCTTTGGCTTGTTTTTCAATTTCATCTTTTTGTGCTCCAAGCCGCCTATTCTTTTTCCTAATGTTTTTATTGGCTCTTATCAATTCTTCCGATTGCACCATAATTTCCTCTTTTTGTTGGCTAATTTCGGCGGTACGTTCCAAAACTAATTTTTCCAATCTATCTTTTTCAAAAATAAGTCTGCGGTTATTATAATATACTATACCGCTAACCCCCAATATAACCGCAATAACATATAATACAATAGCGAATGTAGTATAATACCAAGGTTTTGCAATGCGGAAAGAAAATTCGGCAGGTTCACTTTCAACCCCGTAAAGATTGCGTGCTTTTACATAAAAGGTGTACGAACCGTAGGGCAAATTGGTGTATTCCTTATAAGTAAACTTGGTAAACGCTGACCAATGTTTGTCGTAACCTTTAAGTTTGTATGTATAGTTCGTATGTTTTTCGCCCGAGAAAAAAACGGCGGAATATTCAAATTTAAAATTATCGAAAGTGCTTGGAAATTTTTTAATTTGGTTGGCAGGCTGAAATATTTGACTAATTTCGGCGTCGAGCAAATTAGCGCCTTTAAGGTATAGCGGATAAATTCCTGAAAAAATTACCGAGTCGTTTACCGATACTTTACGAATTAGGGTTTTGAATTTTTCAGCATTCTCGTTTAATTCATTCTTTAATTTATATCGAAAAAGCCCTTCGGATGTGCCAATCCACAAAAATTCCTCATTATCCATATATGTAGTTTCAACAATTCCGTTGGGAAGTTGCAGTTTCAATAAACTGTCAATTGCGAGTCCATCAGCATTTCGTATAAGTCTATAGGCCCCATTTATCCAGTAATTGCCGGTGGCATCCTTATCAAGTTGTCTAATAATAACATCTTTAGGTAGCACAGAAAAACGTTTTTCGGGCAAAAACGCTTCAGTTTTTTCGTCGTAATAATACACTTCGCCGGGAGTGGTTAGCAAAATTTTATCGCCTTCAATAAAAATATACATTTCGAGCATCGATTTAATACCGTGCTCTTTCCCGAAAATTTTAACCGATTTGGTATCAACTTTCATACTATCGTTTATTTCAAAACGCATTACGCCTTTGGTATTCACCGGAACCCAAATTCGTCCGTTGGCATCTTGCCCTAAATTTCGATAATGATAGTCGTATTTTTCTAAGAATGAAGTGTATTTATAAGTTTTCATATTTAAAAGCGCAATGCCATCGTAATAGCAGGCAATAAGCAGCTCCGGATATTTAATCGATTGCACCGCCAAGGTAAATGAACCATAACTGAGTAATTTTGCTTGCTTGTTTTTAATTTCGTACAATCCGTCGGACGAGGCGCAGATTAATGCCGATTTTACGGTTGAATTTGCTTTGAAATTACATAAACTCCAAGCTGAATATTTTATTTCGGGTACAGGTTTAAACTGAGTAAGATTTCCTGCCAAACCGGAATTTGCCGGATTTTGTGCAACCGAAAGCCCAAGTATTTGAGAAGCGTAGAGTACACCATTGTAACGTATAATTGAGGTTGCCGAGTTGGGAATACCATTCTTTTTGTCCCACAGTTTCAGCTTATTACTTCGGTCAATTACCGATACTCCGCTTGATAAACCCAACCAAATTTTGTTATTCAGCAAATAAATAGCATAAATAGAAGGATCTTGCAGTCCTATGGATTCGTCAATTATTTCAACATTTTTGCCCGAATAATCAACAATAGCCAAGCCGCCCTTGTCGGTTCCAAAATACAAATAATTGGCATCGTAGGCAAATGAATTTAAACCGTTTGCCGAAATATAATCATTTGCACTGCTCTCAAAATTACCAATTATTTTAAGTTGCTTTGGGTCATATATTTGTGGTGGTTTCGAAAATGTTATCATTAAAAACAGCGAATCGCGAAATGGAGCAATATCGAATAAATCGTTGTTTTTAAAATACTTATGCGGTGTAAGAAGCTGCAAACTATCACTTACAATTTTACTTAAACCGTAGTCAATTTCGGTTATATAAAGCGATTTTTCATAAACAAAGCTCGAATAAAAATACCTACCTCGGCTTCTAAAGGTTTTTATTGCGTTACCATTGTATTCGAACAAATAATTTTGAGTTTGAAAATAAACCCGATTGTTAAGAATATTTAATGCCCAAACAGCTCCAATTTCTATCGAATCGTTTACCAAGGTGTCCAGCGGTACATAAACTGTTTTGCCTAATTTATCGGCATACAAGAAGCCAAAAGTACCCTCGCCGCCAACAAATACGGTACCTTTGTCGGAGGTTGCAAGTTTTCGAACAATTGAATTGTTTGAAATACGAACCAATTGCCAACCGGAACCGTCGTATATAAGCACTCCGTTCGAGTTGCCAATATACATTAAACCATTCTTATCGGTGGTTATTGCCCAATTTTGGGTTTCGGCTTTATACTCGGTGTAAGAGTAATTTTGCAAAAGTAATTTGCCTCGCTCTTGGGCAAGGTTTTTTAACGATGAACCAATAAGTATCGTACAGAACACTAAAATATAGGTAGTTTTATTGCGCAATTTACGAATGTTTAATTTTCAATTTCTTTAAGCACCGCCATTTTATAACTTCGCCCTATAGGCAGTTCTTTTTTATTTATTTCAATAGAATTGTTCGAAAAAGCATTAATTTTATTTTTTGCTACCAAATACGACCGGTGTATTCTTAAAAAGCCATGGTTTTCGAGTTCCGATTCAAAATAACTTATTAGTTGTTTGGTAATAACCTTTTTATCAATAGTTTGAATAGTTACATAATCGCGCACAGCTTCAATAAACAGAATTTCTTTAATGCTAATTTTAACCGTTCGTTTGTTTTCTTTAATGTAAATAAAAGCTTCGTCTGCCGGTTCCTGCAAGGCTGTTTGCATTTCAACTTCGGCATTTCTTTTATTATACACTTCATAAAACTTGCCAATTGCTTGAAAAAAACGTTCAAACAATACCGGTTTTATTAAATAATCCAATACATTTAGTTCAAATCCATCTACGGCATAGTCGCGGTGCGAAGTAACCATAATTACCAGCGGCGGATTACGTAAGGTGCGTAAGAAATCAATTCCGGAAATACCGGGCATTTGCACGTCTAAGAAAATTAAATCGGGCTTATGCGCGCTAATGCATTGCAATGCCTTTCCGGCGCTGTCGCATATGCCAACCACTTCAAAACCCGGAATTCGATTCAAATAATTCTGTAAAACGCTTGATGCCAGCGGCTCGTCGTCAACAAGTAAGCATTTAAAATCCATTTTGGCGTGTTAAAATTTATTGAAGTTTTAGCTTTAAAAATTTTAGATAAAAGTAGTAAAAAAATGAAACTTTAAATATACCTAAGCGAAAATATTAAAATTTCCTTGTATGAGATAATTGTTATTTGCCTGCTTAACCATGTTGTCTGTCATTCGCAAGTTGTCGTTCGTCGATTTTTCATTTTTTGTATTTGTTCATTTAGTAACTTTGTTGCATCAAAAGAGCAAAAAATGCTTGCTTGTCTTTTTGTTTTAGTTTGAAGTTTAAATTTCGACAAAAACAAAATGTTCGTTGAAATGTTGAAATTGAACAATGAAAAACAAAATTTAGTTCTTTGGTAGGTTGTATTTTTTATACAACTTTTTTCCGCCAACAATGTTACTTACTTAAATTGCTATGAAAATAAGCACACGGCAGTAGTCATCCCACCTATAGTTTTAACTTGGTTGTTACCGTATCTGCGCACGATTTACTAAACAACACCCCTCAAAAGTTAGACTACTGCCGGCTTGCTTTTCTTTTAATTTCATTTTCTTGTTTTTCTGTTTTACTTTCAATAATTAATTATACCTTAAGCCATCATTTTATTTTGCTTTAAAATTACCCATGAAACGTGTTATTAGCGTAGTAAGCAATAATTTACTAACCGACCAACGTGTACACAAAACAGCCGAAACATTACTTTTGGCTGGTTTTGCAGTGCATATAATTGGTTGCAATAAAAACAATACACCAAAACCGGTGCGTAATTATACGCTATACAGGTTTAAGGTTTGGTTTAAAAAAAAGGTTTGGTTTTATGCCGAATTCAATATAAAACTTTTTTTCATACTGCTTTTTTCAAAAACCGATTTTGTACTTGCCAACGATTTAGACAGCCTGCCTGCAGCATTTTTGGCTTCAAAAATTCGAAAATTCAACTTAGTGTACGACAGCCATGAGCTTTTTACCGAAGTACCGGAATTAAAAACCGGAAGTTTTAGTAAAAGCGCCTGGCTTTTTGTTGAAAAACTAATTTTGCCAAAACTAACTCGTTGTTACACCGTAAGCCAATCGATAGCCAACTATTATAACACAGTTTACCGGACTGCTTTTGGGGTAGTGCCAAATTTTCCCGACATAAAAGAACCGATAAAACAGAATGCATTACAAAAAAATGAAATTTATACTGAAATTGAAGCATTTAAGACCGCAGGAAAAAAAATTGTATTGTACCAAGGTGCAGTTAATGTTGGGCGAGGTATAGAGGCTTGCATTGAAGCAGTTAAACTTCTGCCAAATACGGTATTTGTTATAATTGGTACCGGCGATATTTGGCACCGGTTAAAGCATGAAATTAAAGAAAAAAATATTGAAAAAATAGTATATATGCCCGGTGCTGTTGCTTTCGAACATTTGCCTGCCATAACATTGCTTGCCGATTGCGGTGTGGCGTTGCTCGAAAATTCAAGTTTAAGTTATCAATACGCATTGCCAAATCGGGTGTTCGATTATACCTTTGCCAATATACCTTTTATGGTTTCCGATTTGCCCGAAATGGCAGCTTTGGTGAATAATTATAAAATTGCAACTATTTGCCGCCAATTTACCCCTGAATATGTAGCCGATAAAATAAACGAATTGCTTACCAATACAGCATTGCGAAAGCAACTGATAGACCAAATGCAACTTGCCAAACAACTATTGGCTTGGGAGGTAAATGAACCGATGTTGTTAAAATATTTCGAAACCGGTTTGGAGTAACTATCGGTTTTTAAGTTCCGTAATATCGGTATGCGTACCGAACATAAGCAGTGGTTTGCCCGAAGGCGAATACGATACTATTTTTCCGTTGGAAAGCACCCAAATATAATAACCTTCAGCATGTTGAATTTTGAATTCAATGGTATATTTTCGTGTTCTGCCGTTTATATAATCCTCCAAACTTTGCAGTACTCGTGCTCTATCATCCGGATGAATTGCATTATACCAACTATCCTCCGAAGCGTCATATTCGTGCGGTTCATAGCCCAACATTCGCGCATATTCGTCGGATACGGTAGCCAATTTATTTACAATATCGTACTCGAAAACACCCAAATTGCCTGCTTGTAAGGCAAGTTCAAAGCGATTTTTACTTTTTTCCAGCTCATGCTCCTTTTGTTTTTCGTCGGTTTTATTATTTACCATAACCAAAACATATTCAACGGTTCCTTTTATTATAATCGGAATTCCGCTAAACTTTAAGTACATATCTTCATTCCATAAATCGAAACTGCGCCTTATTTTATGAAATCCGTCGGTAATAATTGTATTAATATGCAGTTCGAGCCCTTTGTATACTCTACTAAGGGACATACCTCGCAGTGCTTCTTTGTCAATATTTGCAAGTTCAGAACCCGAAGCTTGCTCAATAAGCATAGCTCGGTTTATAATATAGAAATTGAAATTTGGCACATTTTCGCTCATTACTTCGAGCAAATTGGTTTTGCGAATTAGTTCATGCTGCGAATTACGAATAAGCGTAATATCTGTCAACGTACCAAAAGCCTCAACCAAACAACCATTTAAAACGATGCCCGAAACACTGCTCAGAAAAAAAACGGTTTTTCCGGTTGCATCGGTAAAAATGGTTTCAATATTACGTATCGAATAATTGTTATGAACAAAGGTGTTTAATGAAGTATAATTAAATGTATCGAACTTCGACCTGAAGATTTGCCTTACCGATTTGCTAATCAGTTCTTGAGCGCTCTGCCTGCCAAACATGGTTGCAAAAGCCGGATTACAGTCGCTAATATAAGCATTTCTGAGTACTAAAGAAATTTGCTGATGTGCCGGCAGCGTAATATCAATAGGGGTACTCAGCGAAATTTGAAACATTCCGTTGGTTGAAATAGTAAAAAACTGTTCGTACTTATCGACCTTGCTATGGTTGTTACTAATTTGGTTTTCTTCTTTTTTATCGAATAATTCAGAATCGCTCATGTGTAAAATATCGTTTATAAATCAACTCGATATAAAAGTACAATCATTTTTTGGAAAAACAACAATTTTAGCCTTTGCTTTTTAAAAAAATGCATCCTTAAATACTTTGGCAATTTATAATTTCTATGGAAAATTAATTAGCTTTGCAAAAGTATTTGTTAGTGTAATTATACCACAACCCGTTTTCCCCGAAAAAGGAAAGCGGGTTTTTTAGTTCATTAAATTTCGAGAAAAAAGGCTATATTCGTTTAGCACATTTATTAAAATTCAATTAATTTTTCATTTTTTTTCATTTTTCATGCAGCAAATTAATTTTTCATCCGTTATTTATCTGAATTATTTACCTATTGAATTATGAAAAATCTGATGTTATTTATTTGCACCATGGCATGGTTGCATAGCGCGTATGCGGTTGACCCGCAAAAAAAGTTTTATAAAACCCAACGAATTACCGGCAGTATTGTAATTGATGGGGCGTTTACCGACCCCGCTTGGCAAACTGCCCAATGGGATTCGGACTTTACCCAATACCAACCTTACGAGGGTAAACGACCTGCCCAGAAAACCGAATTTGCTATTTTGTACGACAACGATTTTATTTACGTTGCTATAAAAGCTTACGATTCGGCAACCGACAGCATTGTAAAACGTATGACCCGACGCGATGAAATTGATGGCGATGTGGTTGGCATTCAGTTCGACAGCTACCACGATTTGCGAACAGCCTTTACCTTTATGGTAAGTGCAGGAGGTGTTAAAAAAGACTTTTTAATGTCGAATAATGGCGACAGCGAAGACAACACTTGGGACCCTATTTGGTGGGTTAAAACCCAAATAACCAATGAAGGTTGGTTTGCCGAAATGAAAATTCCGCTTACTCAACTTCGGTTTGGTAACAATGCCGAACACACTTGGGGTATGCAAGTTGCCCGCGAACTATACCGTAAAGGCGAAACTTCGCTTTGGCAAGCCATTCCGCGAAATGTTTCGGGTTGGGTCGATAAAATTGGTGAATTGAACGGTTTGTCAAACATTCAGCCTAAAAGGCAGTACGAATTTGTACCGTATGTGGTAACCGGAGTAGAAAACTACGAAAAAGAAGAAGGTAACCCTTTTATGCCGGGCACAAATTATAAATTAAATGCCGGGCTCGACGGTAAAATTGGACTAACCAATAATTTAACCTTAGCATTTACGGTAAACCCCGATTTTGGTCAGGTTGAAGCCGACCCATCGGAAGTAAACCTTTCTGCCTACGAATCGTTTTACGAAGAAAAACGTCCGTTTTTTATTGAAGGACGGAATATATTGGCTTTTCCGGTAATGTTTGGCGACGGCGAATTGGCTGCCGAAAACTTATTTTATTCGCGCCGAATTGGCAGAAGACCGCACCATTACCCGGAATTATTGGATGGCGAATATGCCAAAATGCCCGATGCTACCGATATTTTGGGTGCATTAAAAATTACCGGAAAAACCGACAACGGTTGGTCGATTGGTATACTCGAAAGTTTTACCGGCAAAGAGCAAGCCGAAATTGATTTCGAAGGAAAACGTCGTTTCGAAACCGTTGAACCGGCAACCAATTATTTATTGAGTCGTGTTTCAAAAGATTTCAATAAAGGAAATTCAATTATCGGTGCTATGGTAACTTCAACCTATAGAATTATCGATACCGTTTCGCTTAATTACTTACCAAACGAAGCCTACACTGCCGGGGTTGACTATACCCAATATTTCAAAAATAAAAAATACTTTTTAAAAGGAGTTGGCGTATTTAGCCGTGTAAGCGGACATACCGATGCTATTAATGAACTTCAATTGTCGTCGGCAAGGTATTTTCAACGCCCCGATGCCGATTATTTAAGTTACGACCCTATGCGTAAAATGCTTTCGGGTTCGGGTGGAAATATTCAGTTTGGTAAAATTGGCGGAAAACTGATGTTTTTAAATGCTGTTTCATTCAAATCGCCCGGTATGGAAATTAACGATTTGGGCTACATCCCGAGTGTCGACGAAATTATGCAGGTTTTCTGGATGGGTTATAGAATCTATGAACCATTTTCGATTTTCCGTTCAATGAATTTCAACTTAAACCAATGGACCGGCTGGGATTTTGGTGGCAACAATCTTTATAAAGGTGGAAATATTAACGGAAACATGCAGTTTAAGAATTATTGGAACATGAGTTTTGGAGTAAATGTGGGTGGTGGTCAGCTTTCAAATGGCAGTTTGCGCGGCGGCCCGGCATTACGCTTGCCCGGCAATACTAATTTATTCGTTTTTTTGGGAACCGACGACCGCAAGAAATTCAGAGTTTCTGCCAACGTGAGTGCAAACAACGGTTTCGAAAATTCTTCTTCGTCGCAATATTACAACATAAATCTGACTTATCGTCCGCTAAATACCTTGAAAATAACCATCGGACCTTCGTATAATGCTTCGAGCCGAAATTTGCAATATGTTACCGAAGCAAGTATGAATACCGATACACGCTATATTTTTGCATCGCTCGACCAAAAAGTGTTTAG
>JAIFNC010000142.1 GCA_020047935.1 Bacteroidota bacterium | reverse complement strand
ATTAGCCCTACCGATGCACGTTGTTTATAATACAAAGCCATAATGTCGGTTGGAATGTGGTTTTCGGTGGCTCTGCAACGGGTCATGGGAGCCATTACTATTCGGTTGGCGAGCAATAAATGCTCCGATTTATAGGGTTCAAGCAAATTTGATTTCATATTTGTATTAATTGATTTTTTTCGAACTAAAAAACCTGGTAAAGTTAGATTAATTCGACAAAATGTAGCAATATAAAATTAACTTTGAAATGCTAATTTTTCACCAACCCTACACATTTACCGGTATATCTTTGCTTTTTGCCAAGGTATGTATAACTCGTTTGATATTGGTTACATTTTTAAACGAAACTAAACTTAAACCAATTTTCACCGGTTTTTCGTTTTGCAGATAAACCAATATAGCGCTTTTCTTAATTTCTACTTTATGAACTTCATCCCAAATAATGGTTGAAGCTTTTCGGAACATCGAAAGTTTAAAAGAAAGCTGTTCCTCGTCGATATTTATGAACTCCTTCACCTTAAATAACTTTATATTTAGCCCTTGCAACAAATAGCCAATGCTTAAAAACAAAAACAAAATTGAGGTGAAAACTTCTTTATGAGCAATAATTTTGTAATATAAACCAAAAGAACCAAGAAATAGAAAACAAACACTAAAAGCCAAAAAAAGCACTCGTTTTGCTTTTGAAAACTCTTGTCTGTCGGTTAAATCGAGACGTAAACTGTTCATAGTATAAATTTTAAGGTTGAAAATGTGATTTATTCAGGGTTCAAAGTTAATAGTTTAAAAAGTATTTCAATGAAAAAATAGGGCGAAAAGTTACGGTTCGTTACCAATTGCTAAAAAATTGCATTCAAATTGCAGGCAATATTGCAATCCGATTTTTTGTAAGTAATTTAGCCTCAAATTTAATTGAAGGTATATGCAAACACTTTTATCCATCGATTGCGGAACACAAAGCCTACGAGTGCTTTTATTCGATATTAAAGGAAATTTATTGGCGAAAGAAAAGGTTGAATATGAACCTTATTTTAGCACAAAACCCAATTATGCCGAACAACATGCCGAAATTTTTTGGTCGGCATTATGCACGGCTTCCCTTAAATTGAAAGAAAAAAACTCTGAACTTTTTGCAGCCGTTGCCGGTTTAAGCGTTTCAACCCAACGCGATACCTTTGTTAATTTAGCTGCCGACGGAAATCCGGTTCGTCCTGCCATTACTTGGCTCGATCGCCGCAAAGCTAAAATACATTACAGACCTAACTTTTTCATGAAACTGGCTTTTGGCTTGGTTGGAATGAACGAAGCGGTAATGAAAACTCAGGTAGAAGGCAAATGCAATTGGCTTATGCAAAACGAGCCCGAAAATTGGGCAAAAACGCACAAATACCTAATTGTTTCGGGCTACTTAAATTACAAACTTACCGGTACATTCAACGACTCAATCGCATCTCAAATTGGGCATTTTCCGTTCGATTATAAGCGAATGCGTTGGGCAAAAACCAGCGAGCGCAATTATAAACTTTTTCCGGTTGAACACAGCAAACTGCCAAATATGGTGCAGCCCGGCGATTTAATTGGGCATATAACCGCCGAAGCATCGGCACTTACCGGTATTGCACAAGGCACGCCGGTTATAGCCGCCGGTTCCGACAAAGGCTGCGAAACCATTGGCATGGGCGTAACCGATACTTCGATGGTTAGTTTAAGTTTTGGCACAACGGCCACCATTCAAACTACCACAAAAAAATATATGGAACCGCTGGCATTTATGCCCGCATACCCGGCACCCATTAAAGGGCACTACAACCCCGAGGTCGAAATATTTCGTGGCTATTGGATGATTACGTGGTTTAAAAACGAATTCGGACAAAAAGAAATCCAGCGTGCCGAACAAGCCGGTGTGCCGCCCGAAGAAATACTGAACGAGCTGTTGCGTGAAGTTCCGGCAGGCAGCATGGGACTTATGGTGCAGCCGTATTGGAGTCCCGGACTTAAATTTCCGAATGCCAAAGGTGCCATGATAGGTTTTGGCGATGTACACAAACGAGCACACGTGTACAAAGCGGTTATTGAAGGCTTGGGCTACGGTTTGTACGACGGATTGCTTAAAATTGAAAAAGTGAGCGGTAAAAAAGTGCTGAAAGCTGCCGTTTCGGGCGGTGCAGCACAAAGCGACGAAATTTGCAAAATTACCGCCGATATTTTTAATATTCCGATGGTTCGGGGCAAAACCTTCGAAACCACCGGTTTGGGTGCTGCAATAATAACCGCTGCCGGTTTGGGTATTTATCCGAACCTTGACCAAGCCGTTAAAAATATGGTTAGCTACGAGCAAACATTTATGCCCGATCCCGAAAACCATTTATTATATTCGAAACTTTATAATTCGGTTTACCGGAAAATTTTCCCTTCGCTTACAAAATTGTATTCCGAAATTAGGGATATTACCGGTTATCCGGAAAAACCGGAATAAGAAAACTAATAGGAATGCTTACATAAAACCTCCTCAGTTTTCTTAACCACGAAAAAGTTCATGCAAAGTAATCGGGTAAGTAGCGTTAAGAGAAATAAATAAAAATTGGTCGGTTTGAATAAAAAATGATTCAAAAAAATTTCAAACGATTGCCTAAATTTTCATTCATAGAATACAAAAACGAAATGACACACATTTAAAACACTGATTAACAAAACGTTAATTAAATTGAAATATGTTATTAAACAGCAAAAAAAGAATGGAATAGTATGAGTAAAATCATGCTTTTATAAAATAAAAAATGTCTAATTTTACCGCCGAAAAGAATAGTAACACACCTCCGAAAATGTTGCAAATAAAAGTGGCAAATACGAGGGAAACAAATTTAAATTTTTCACAACCATGAATGCACATAAGATACTACAAGATCTTGAGAAAAAACACCCCGGCGAATTAGAGTATTTGCAAGCGGTTAAAGAAGTTTTAGAATCGATTGAAGAGGTTTATAACAAAAACCCTCAGTTTGAAGCAGCTAAAATTATCGAAAGATTAGTTGAACCGGATAGAATTTTCACGTTCCGTATTCCTTGGGTTGATGATTCGGGCAAAGTACAAGTAAACTTGGCTTACCGTATTCAATTCAATAATGCTATAGGCCCATACAAAGGCGGTTTACGTTTCCACCCAAGTGTAAACTTAAGCATTCTTAAATTCTTAGGTTTCGAGCAAATTTTCAAAAACAGCTTAACCACATTGGCAATGGGTGGTGGCAAAGGTGGTTCCGATTTCGATCCAAAAGGCAAATCGGACGCTGAAGTAATGCGTTTCTGCCAAGCATTCATGACCGAATTGTGGCAATATATAGGCCCTGAAACCGATGTTCCTGCCGGCGATATAGGCGTAGGCGGTCGCGAAATTGGTTTTATGTACGGTATGTATCGCAAATTAGCTCGCGAAAACACCGGCGTTCTTACCGGAAAAGGTTTAAACTGGGGTGGTTCGTTAGTTCGCCCTGAAGCTACCGGTTTTGGTAACGTATATTTTGCCAACGAAATGTTGAAAACCAAAGGTCAGTCTTTTGAAGGAAAAACGGTAGTTATTTCGGGTTTCGGCAACGTTGCTTGGGGTGCTGCTATCAAAGCTACTCAATTGGGTGGTAAAGTAGTTGCTATTTCGGGTCCGGACGGTTATGTATATGACGAAGCCGGTATTTCGGGCAAAAAAATTGACTATATGTTGCAACTTCGTGCTTCGAACCAAGATATAGTAGCTCCTTATGCAAAAGAATTTGGTGCTAAATTCGTAGCCGGAAAACGTCCATGGGAAGTTAAATGCGATATCGCATTGCCTTGCGCTACCCAAAATGAATTGAATGGCGACGATGCTAAAGCATTGATTGCTAATGGTTGCTGGTGTGTTTCTGAAGGTGCCAACATGCCTTCTACTCCTGAAGCAATTGAAGTATTCCACAAAGCAAAAATATTGTTTGCACCGGGCAAAGCTTCAAACGCCGGCGGTGTTGCTACTTCGGGCTTAGAAATGGCTCAGAACAGCAGCAAACTAAACTGGAGTGCCGAAGAAGTTGACCGCAGATTGCACGACATTATGATTAACATTCATAAAGCTTGCCAAGCTAACGGTACCGATGCTACCGGTTATGTTGATTACGTAAAAGGTGCTAACATTGCCGGTTTCTTGAAAGTTGCCAATGCAATGCTTGACCAAGGTGTATTGTAATTAGTACACATACTATATAAACAAAAAGGCAGCCTGCGGGTTGCCTTTTTTTTTGTATAGAATGCTTGTAAATATAGAACAGTAGCTAAATAAGGTGCTGTCGTAGTTCAACCTCGTTGGCATGGTCAGGTAAAGGACAAAATCTAAAACGCCCAAATAGAAATACCCATTTCAATTCTACCTTAAACTTTTCCAAAATAAATACATTTGTATTGCAACATTTCGTTTTTTTTTGTAAATTTACCATTCGCTTTTCCGGTATCTAACAATTAAATAAGGCTAATTATGCAAGTTTTGAGGTTTAGTTTGCTTATTGCGCTCATTGTAACCCTGCATAGTGTGCTTACGGCGCAACATGTGCGGTTAACCCATTATAATACCGAAAACGGACTAATTCAAAACCAAATACTTACTTTATTTACCGATAGGCAAAATTTGCTCTGGATAGGCACAAAAGGCGGAGTAAGTCGATTCGACGGATTGAATTTTAAAAATTATACCGAAGACAATGGGCTATTCAGTGGCGATGTTACTTTTATAACGCAAGATTCGAAAGGCGCTATTTGGGTAGGTAGAAAATACGGGTTAAGCAAAATTCACAAAAATATTGTTTCGAATTATAATTTCCCTAAAACAAGTAAGTTAACTCATTATTACAATACAAAGGCAGGCATTGTTTGCGAATCGTATGTGGCAGACCAAATTGTATACTACCTTTTCAAAAACAATACTTATAGGGTAATTCACGAACTAACCGATGGTCCGGAATATTCTTTTGTTGAACGTGAACGAATTCAGATACAAACAATGAAAGGAAATTCGTATTCGGTTGATATAAGCGATGGCAGTTTGCGCGACCGAATGCCTACCAAAAAGCGAATACATGCCCAAAATAATTTTGCAACCTACTACACCGATACCGATAGTGTCGAATTTGCTTATTTAAACGGGAAAAAATACTTTTATCCGTTTCCACCGGGGCAGCACTTTCATATTGTTGAATTTACACCCGGAAATTTTGTTTGGACATCCAACGGAATTACCAAAATTTATAACAATTATAAGTTGGTTGAAACCTTGGAAAATTTTGTTTTTTCTACTGCTGAACATACACGCGAAGGATTTTACTTTTTTGGTACTGAAACCGGCTTATATGTTTTAAGTAATTTTGCATTTAAGCATTTCGAAACCGGTACAAACGGATTGAATCATGAAATTTGGAGTATGGCAAATTTTAACGATACCATTTGGGCCATTGCAAATGCCGGGCAGGCATATTATTTAAAAAACAACAAATTTGTTCAAACCGATTTACAACTAACACAAACCGACTTTTTTAATTTTGGGCATATCCCTTTTCAGGGGCATTATGCTTGGACTACACACCATGGGTTGGAAGTTAAAGACCTGAAAACAGGAAGTTTTACAAAAGTACCATTAAACGCATCGGGTATGTCAATGGCAGTAGATTCGGCTAAAAAAATGCACCTGATAGGTACAACTGCCGGATTAATTACCCTCGATTTTGATAAAGATTGGCAGGTGTTCGATAATTATAATACACGGTTTACCGGTAGAAATTGGTTGCTTTCTTCCATACTTTCAATAGTTAAAGACACTGCCCAAGTTACGTGGTTAACAACCAATAGCGGACTTGCCGCTCTTAAAAACGACTCAATTAACTATTTCACCGATTCAATTTTTAGAAGCGGTGCTATTGCATCAATTATCGATTCAAAAAACAACATTTGGTTTGGCGGTAAAGGCGGGCTTATTCATTACAATTACAACACATTTAAACGTATTAATTTCGATATACTTAAAACGGTTATGGGCGACATTACTTCGCTCTTTTTCATTAATAAAACCGATTTGCTTATTGGCACCACACGTGGTTTGGCAATGCTTGATGTACAAAAGTTTTATGAAACCGGCAAAATTCGGGCAGCTTGGTTCGACCGGCGCGTTGGATTTGCCGGAACCGAATGCCAGCAAAATAATATGTTGCTTACCTCCGACACTACACTATGGATACCAATGACAGACCGAATAGTATGCGTAAACCCAAAATTGCTCACTTATATCGACGAAATAACTAAGCCGGTTTGGCTGGAAATACATGCCGAAATTGAAGGTAAGGGTTTTGCTGCTGATACCATGTTTCCGAATTTCCCTGCCGATTATAATAACTTGCGATTAGAATTTACTTTGCCGGATTTTGTCAATTCGCAAAATATTCGTTTTAAATATAGACTTACCGGAAAAAGTGTAATTACTTCTGAAATATTTTCCGAACGATTTGTGCATTTTACCAATTTGGCTTCGGGAAATTACTCCTTGGAGCTGTTTTATTCCAATGGGCAAGGTGTGTGGGCGGCAGAGCCTGAAAAAATCAACTTTACCATTGCCTACAAGTGGCATGAAAACCCTATAAATATAACAATTGCAATTTTTACGCTTTCAGTATTAATTGCCATTGCAATTAGGTTATACCGGCAAAAAATGAAGCAAAAGCGAATTGAAAACGAACGAATTAAACAAGCAACTGCACGTAATTTTTTAAGTATGGTTTCCATGCAACTCGACCCGCATTTTATATTCAATATAATGACTATAGCAGGCAACGAAGCGGTTAAGCAAAAATCGATGAACGATTACATAGCCATGGTAGAACTTAGCGAACTTCTCCGGCAACATTGGGCTGCAAAAGAACTTATTAGACCGCTGGAGTCGGAAATAGATTTTGTAAATGCCTACCTAAGCTTGGTTAAACGATTACACGGCAACCGTTTTTCGTGGAAAGTAAATGCCAATGAAGTGAACGATTTTAAAACCCCAATTATAAAGCAAAGTATAGTACTTTTTGTTGAAAATGCTATAAAACATGGTATTGAACAACGAAAAGAAGGTGGCGAAATAAATGTAAATTTTATTGATGAACCAACCGGGCTTGTAATTCGAATTTCCGACAACGGTATTGGGCTTAAAGCATCCAAAGAACAAAAGAAAACCAAAACCGAAAGCAGAGGGCTGGGAATCAATAAATTTCAAGAAATAATTGAGTTTTTCAATCGCGAAAACCTGCATAAAATAACATTCAATGTAACCGATATATCCGACACCCAACCAACAGAACACGGTACATTGGTCGAAATTTACTACCCGAAAGAATACAAATTTATAACTTATTAATATGAAAACCGGTAAAATTAGAACTTACCTTGTTGACGACAATTTGCACGTTTTAGAAACACTTGGCACTTTATTGGAAGCATATGAGCATATTGAGGTGGTGGGCACTGCTACAAATATTGAAGAAGCAAAAATAGGAATTTTGGCTACTCGTCCAAAATTTTTGCTGCTCGATGTACTTTTCCCCGGCAATACCGGTTTCGAATTGGTTGAAGAACTTAACAAGGTGCCGGATTATAAATTTTACGTAGTGCTCATAACCGGCATTCCCGAATATGTTCAACCTGCCGTTGAGTTCAATTCCGATTTTGTACTTACAAAACCTATACATCCCGACGGGTTGACAAAAGCGGTAAATATTGTAAGCTTACTAATTGAAAATGAAATGAAAGGCAACGATGAGCCCTTGCATTTTAAGTCGAAGGGAAATGATGTTTTTATTCGCAGGTCGGAAATTTTATGGGTTGAAGCAGCTGCCCATGATAGTATTTTGTATACTTCAACCAATGAAATTATAACGGTTTCAAATTCAATTAAAACAGTAAGCGATTTATTGGGAGTAGAACGCTTTATACAAACGCACCGAAGCTATTTGGTAAAAAAAGATGCAATTTGGACCTTAAGTAATTTCACCGGGAATATCAAAATAAAGAACAACACATTCGCATCGGAGCCCCAATTATCGGAAAGCAGGTACAAAGCAGTTAAAGACGAGTTAAAGAAAAATTCAGAGAAAAAATAACGCTAATAGCAATAAAAAGCATGTTGTTTTTGAAATAATTTAAGTCAAATTTACTGCTTTTGGAACAAATAAGGTTTCTGTTATAAAGCACATTTACAAATTAGCACCAATAATTTTGAATATTTAATTTAACTGCTAACTTTGTCGACTTTGAAATTATATACAACAAAACACCAACGTATGGCTAATATTAAACTTGGAATTTTACGCGAAACTAAAAACCCGCCCGACAGAAGGGTTGCTTTAGCGCCTGCACAGGCGGTTGAATTTATAAAAGAATTTCCGCATATCGATTTGGCGGTTCAGTTCGGAGGCATTAGAGCCTATACCGATAAAGAATACTCCGATTTAGGCATTATGATGCAAGAAGACATGTCGGATTGTGATATTTTGGTGGGCATTAAAGAAGTTGAGAAATCGGCACTTATTCCGAACAAAACATACATGTTTTTTTCGCATACCGCTAAAAAACAAGAGCATAACCGAAGTTTATTGCAAGCGGTTATCGAAAATAAAATTCGATTGGTCGATTATGAATATTTAACCGACATTCACGGAATCCGGTTGGCAGCTTTTGGCCGCTGGGCAGGTATTGTAGGCGCCTACAACGGCTTATTGGGTTGGGGAAAACGCAGCGGCGAATTTAACCTCAAACGTGCACACCAATGCCGCGATATGGACGAGTTTATTGGCGAAATTAAGAAAGTAAAACTGCCTGCAATTAAAATTCTTATAACCGGCGGCGGAAGAGTAGCACATGGAGCTATCGAAACATTGGAAAATGCAGGCATTGAACACATAAGCCCTAACGATTTCACCAAAAAACAATACGATTATCCGGTATACACACAAATAGACCCTTGGCATTATGCCGAACGGAATGATGGCTCGGAATTCGATTTGAAACATTTTTTTAAACATCCGTACGAATACAAATCGACTTTTTTAACGTATGGAAATCATGCCGATTTATTGATTGCTTGCCACTTTTGGGATCCGCGTTCGCCTCGTTTTATGACCCGCGAAGATATGATGAAACCCGAATTTAAAATGAAAGTTATTGCCGATGTAAGTTGCGATATCGACGGCCCACTGCCTTCAACCTTGCGAGCATCAACCATTGCAGAGCCTTTTTATGGCTTTGATTGCAAAAACAATTGCGAAACCGAACCTTTTGCCGCCAATGAAGTAACCGTTATGGCAGTTGATAATTTGCCCGGTGAAGCTCCGCGAAATGCATCAATTGACTTTAGCAAAGATTTGATTAATAAAGTTTTTCCGGCTTTGCTAAATACCGACAAAGACGATATTATTAAACGCGCAACCATAGCCGAAAACGGTAAATTAACCGATGCTTTCAGCTTTTTGCAAGATTTTTTGGATGAAAAATAATATTTTACAATCCTTTTTCTACGAGCACACTCTTTAGTGTGCTTTTTTATTGAATTGAAAACAAGCTAACATGCTTAATACCAATTTCAATGGTAAATCGTTATTTAAAGGTGCAAAAGTCGAATTTCTAAACTACGTATTATGGAAAATGAAATTAGGAAATTGAAAGCGGAAATTACTCTGCTGAAACGTTATGTTTTAATTGTAACAGCTTTGTTTTTGGGTACAATTTTGCTTTCGGCAGCTTACCAAAATTTTACCGTTATTCAAGCAAACCGGTTTGAAGTAATCGATAGCCGAGGCAATGTTTTGCAAACGCTTGATCAAAACGGGTTAAGTCATTACAATATAACAAACGAAAGCAATCATTCAAATGGAAACCATACGAACAAAAAAGAAATCCGCTTTTTGTATAATAGAATAGGTGGCGGCACCGGATTTATTCAGGTAAATAAATTAACGGGCGAAAGCATTGAAACGCTAAATTATTATTCGCATTTCGATGAAAAAATTGTAATAAATAACACGGTAAATTATTTGTACAATCAAGTAACCAAGGAAGTCAGTTTTCAAAATGCCTTAGTTTTGGGCAAGGCAGAAAATATTGAAAAAGCTATTGATTTGGCTATTTTTCATTATGTAAATACTATTTATGAACCTAAACGTTAGCTATTAAAATTGCTATAGCTATAATTTTCTGTTTGTTAATGTTCTAATTGGTAAAAATTTCATTAAAGTTATAATTTCATTACTTCCTATTTAATATAAATTTTTTGCTTTAGAGCTTCAAACGCATTTCGTTTGAAATTGGAGTAGGCTTTCCGGTTTT
>JAIFNC010000023.1 GCA_020047935.1 Bacteroidota bacterium | reverse complement strand
AATGATGAAAAGGTGTTTAAAGTAATTTTACCATTAATTGTGCGAAAATGAAAGTAATTATAGTAGAAGACGAAAAGCTTACTGCCGAGCATCTTACTATGTTGTTGCAAAAAACTGACAGCAACATTGAGGTTGTGCAATATTTGGATACCGTAAAAGCTACCATTCATGCTTTCAAAAACGGATTGCAAGCTGATTTGCTTTTCTTAGATATTCATTTGGCCGATGGCAATAGTTTTGAAATTTTCAAGGAAATAAAAATCGAAATACCCATTATTTTTACCACCGCATTCGATAAGTATGCTATTCAGGCATTTAAGCAAAACAGTATTGATTATTTATTGAAACCCGTTTCGTTAAAAGATTTGCAATTTGCTTTGGAAAAATACCATAAACAACAGCAAACCGTAAATAAAAACCTGATTGAAAATATTACATCTGCTTACCAACAACTCAACAAGCAATATAAAAATCGGTTTATGGTAAAACATGGGCAAACTATTGAAACCATTGAAACTGCGGAGATTCATCATTTCGAAACCGAAGACAGCTTATCGTTTTTGGTTACTGCAAAAGGCAATCGGTTTGCCATAGATTATTCGCTGGAGCAGCTCGAAAACCTGCTTTCGCCCAAAGAATTTTTCCGAATTAACCGCAAAATTATTATCCATATTAAAGCGGTTGAAAAGGTAAGCACCTATTTTAACGGCAGGTTAATTATAAAAACCATTTTTTTAGACGAAGAAGCCCGAATTGTAAGTCGCGAGCGGGTAAGCGATTTTAAGAAATGGCTGGATGGGTAATAATGTTATCTCTTTTGTGCTAACACCAAAAAAATATAAAAAATAACATAACCGGCTGAATGATTGATAAAAATGCTAATAATATTGAAAGAACAATTTCTTTGGGCATAAAACAAGAAATTTTAGTTAGCACGTTTACATTAATAAACTAATTTTCAACCAATTAAAAATATTATTCACCGGTTCTGCTTGGAATATACCATACATTTTTTTTTAAGTCAATTCCGCCACCCAAATCCTCTTGAATAACTCTATCAATTATGTATATGCTTTTTGTCGCCATTTGGTAAAAATTATCAATTCCATTATTCGGAAAACCAATTCGAGTTCTGTGAATATTAAATTTAGTTGAAAACGCTCTATTAAAGGCCTTTTCAATACCGTCTTTGCCATTCATAAATCCCAATAACCCTCCCCAAGTTGCCGCAGGATTATCAGAATCCCAACCTGCAAGTACCGCAATTTTTATAGTTTCGATAAAATCACCTTCACCATAAAAAAGGCTAATCAAACTTGAAGCAAAATTAATTCCTGCTGCAAAACAACCGTTACAATACCTGTTTTTCGAGGTCATGTTATAGCCATCTTCTTGCAATACTTGGTACCTCCGATAAACTTCATCTCTTGTTTGTTCCCAAGGTATATTTGCCAAATATCTGCTCTTAACAAAATCGTACATTTTCGACGAATAGGAATTATTGGGCAGTATTTTCCTTGATTCATCAGCCATCCAAAGAATATTTTCTTTTCTCGATTTGTTTTTATCAACAGATGATGCCAAAGAATGCATCGAAACATAAAACTCAGAAATCCACTGAGCATCGAACCGGGCAGTGGTCTGAATTGGCAGAATTGCCATTTTCAGCGCAAAATCGGGTCGTGTTGGAGCAAAAAGACCAAATATTTCAGTCGTTAGCTGGGCATCAATCATTTCATATTCATTATTGTTTGCGGGGTCGCCGGTTGCAGGAGGCACAAATCCGCTATGCATCAAATCAAAGGCTTTCTGATTTGAAACCCACAGATAATTTTCCTCCTCTTTTTTTATATGCTTAATCCAACCATCGCGAATTTGCTCTCCGGTAAGTACAGATTGCTTATTGGCTATTAAAAGTTCTTGATAAATGTATTCTAAGTCTGTATCATCATCAGAACCCCAAATGCTGTCCGGTGCTGCGAAAACAAAATCGATGGTTGGGGACAAATTGCTTGGTACGCCTTGCCCCCAAATACTGGGTTGGTCGGGTTTTCCCCAATCGGCATACGTATAAAATGCGCCGGTTTTTATATCGCCTAACGAGCCAATTTTATCCATTTCGGTAACTAATCCTGTCCAGTTTGCAATGCACTCACCAAGCCAAAATCCGTACATTTTGTTTAGGTATTCCGCCCGAGAAATTACTCGATCGCTCTTTTTAGGTTTATATTTTTTGTAGGTAAATGTTGAATCAATGACGAAATCTTTTGAAGATTGAGCGTGCAAACGATTAATGCACAATACATTTAAAATCAATGCAATAAACAGTATTCTGATAAAAAAAATGTGTTTCATAAAACTAAAGTTGTATATTTCTAAGGTTTTTACCCTTTTATTATCGTGGTATGTTGATTAATGCTAAAAAAAAATTCACCCCCAAATTTAGTCCAAACCCGGCAATGAACACTCAAAAGTATTAAATTTTGGGTTGAAAACAAGACTTTTAAATTAGTCTAAATAAACTTTTATTAATTAAGCGCTAATACCTGTAAACCAATAGTTTGTAAATTAAACCCGTTACAATTTCTACAAAGAAATATTTACCATAAAACAAAAAGTTCCGAAATTTGGGATTCGGAACTTTTTAATGTTTAGTGTTAATCTTTTTGTATGTTAGCTTTATTTTTCATTTTCAATCATTTAGTTCTGGAAATATCTCCAAAATAATTTTATTCAATTCATCATTTTGTATTGGTTTATACGTTTCATAATCTGATTTTTTTTGTTTAAAAGTTCCTTTTTTATCACGATTTACTATGTCATTCCAAACATCAAACTTATGCATCGCTTTGATTATTAAATCTCCGCTTTCTCGATAATGTTGTATTGCATTGTTTGCTATCCCTAATAAATTTGGAAAATTAAATCCAATAGGTTTTTTTTGTTTAAAAGATAAAATTGAAAAAATTACATTATCGTGACGTAATGCGATTTCAATCTTTTCGTAATCATTTAATTTATAGCAAATTCTGAAAATACACCAATTTTCAAATTTTTTTTGATTATTAAGCGAAGTTTTGTAAAATTCAGCTAAAAATTTTTCATCACTTTTGATATTTTTAAATCCCCGTCTGTAAATTGTTGGTAAATGCCAACGTATCATATAAGTTTCATCAACAAAATTTTCAATCATTAATTGAAAAATTGATTTTTGCGTATCATCTAATGAATTAAGTACCAATTTAACATTTGACATTGCGAAAAGATGTAACAAAAAATTATGTTTAGCTTTATTTTGAAGCAAATAATTTACAACTAAATTCTTATCAACTCCAATGATTTTATCAAGGTGTAAATTAGTGTTTAAATAATCAATTTCTTCTTGATTTAAATTTTCAAGAGAATTTTGACCATTCACATAAGGTTTTGAACAATCTTTATAATAATCAGGTAAAATTTTTAAATAATTGTCAATATTAATTTTCTGCCAATATCCAATCATACTATCTTATTGTTAATTCATTTTTTATTAAAGCTAACTTAAAAATATCCGAATTACGTTTTTCATCCATTATCCGAACAAAAAGCTCAATCACGAATACCCAAAAGTACTAAACTTTTGGTTTGAAAACAAAAACTATTCGTGAAGTCGAAGTCTTTAGCCAAAGCAAAAAAGTTCCGAAATTTGGGTTTCGGAACTTTTTAATGTTAAGTGTTAATCTTTTTGTAAGGCTAACGAGAAATAATTTGAGTATGTTGCGGGATTTCAAGGCACTATTGTTTCAAAGTTGCACAAAGTTTCAACCTACCACAAAAGCCCGCAATTATCGCATATTGTAAATTATAGGGTCTGTTATTTGGAATTAAATTTATAGCCAATATTTATACTGAAAAATGGTAGTATAGGCAAAAATTCCGGCATTGGTGAAAAATTCATTTCAAATCCTGATTTTATATTTTCAATATTTGATGAAGAATAAATCGTTAATGGCTGATTTATTCGAAAGTCGTAAATTATTCTATTCTTTTTCCAAGCGTAACCAATTGTCATATTTGTTGTTAAATTGTGCAAATCTGCTTTGGTATATTTGTTATGATATAACCAATATCGTGCAAACCCGCCGATATACCAACCACTTTCATTTTTTTTGAAATAGTCTAAAATAAAAAAATTATAACCGAATTGAATTTGAGGAATAGAATTATAATCATTAGATTTTCCGTAAGTTAAACGAGTTTCTAATGAATGAAAATTCTTGTAATATCCACCGCTTAACGTAAAACCGTATTCTAAATTTGAGACTAATGGAACTAAAACATTGGCGGCTGCACTATTTTTGTTCAATCCTGCAACGGGCGACAACAAATTTGTGCTTAAAAAATACGATTTGTTTTTTGTTTGAGAAATTGCTGCTGTCGCAATGCTCATTATTAAAAGTACGAAATATATTTTTCTCATTTTTTTACTTATTAAAAATTCCTAAATTACGATACACATACGCATTATTACCAATTGCTCTTTCGCTGATTGTACCTGCCGGATTTATGATATGCGTAAAACCTGTATAATCAAAAATGCCTTCTGTTCCAAACCGATTTGCAAATACAATCCAAGTATTCATTTGTGTTCCTACATAACTTATATTTGCATTCATATCGGTTGATGATGTTAAAGAATGTAATATTACATCAACTTTTGCATCGGCTATTTCCTTTGTTATTTTATTACTCTGCATATCTGAACAAATGAACATGGCAACTTTAACTCCGTCTATTTCTGTTGTAACAAGTTCGTTACCCGCTGTAATTTTATTGTCTAAATCGGTTTCGTTAAGGTTTCGTTTTCGATACTTAACCAATTCGCCGTTGGTGCGAATTAATATTTGTGTGTTATACAAATTGTTTGTTGCATTATCGAGTTCTGTCATTCCAAATACAATATTTACATTATTTGTAAGTGCAAGATTTTTGACAAAATCTGTCGAATTTCCGGGTATGGTCTCGCTCATTATTCGTTGGTAGGCATCTTTTGTTTCTTCGTCGTAATACCATTCAAGTATTAGTTCACCAAAAACTATCACCTGAATGTCAGTATGGTCTGTCTTTATTTTTTCGACCATTGCTTTTATCAAGTTTAGTGTTACTTGCTTGTCCAACTTGTCGGGTTGAATACTAACTGCTGCAACTTTCAAATGTCGTGGTGCATTGCTGTCGATGTAATCAATTTTAGCACTATACATATCAATCGGCGAGTAGTCCAGCCAATCTTTCCGGCAACCTAACAAAATTGTTGTCAGAAGAATGTAAAAATAAATTTTAGCTTTCATGTTTTAATAGTTTTGCAGATTATAAAATTATCTTGCAAATAAACTGATTAAAGCATTTATTAGCGACTTCTTTTCGGAAAGTGGGGTAAATATGTACAATAAAAAGCAATAGTGAAAACTAAGTTAGAGTGCAATATGTTGTATTTTAGCAGTTTATGCTATCGGTCTACTATGCTGATTTTTTATAAATTCGGTAGGCGAAATTTTCATTTCGCTTTTGTATGCACGATTGAAAGCACTTTTTGAGCCAAAACCGCAATTAAAGGCTATGGTAAGCAATGTGAGATTTTTGTTTTTTGGGTTTAAAACTTCCCGGTTAAACTCCTTTATTCGAAAATGATTAATAAAATCAAAAAAATTCTTGCCTGAAAGGGTGTTAATTACAAACGATAAATATTTGCTGTGTAAATGTAATTCTTTGGCAAGGTCTTCAAGCATTAGGTTTTCATTTTTATACAATTTCTTTTCTTCTATTAGCATGGTAATTTTTTGCAGAATTAGGCTTGCTTCTTCTTCGTTAATAAGTTCTTTTTTATTTACCGCTGAACTTTTATCGATGTGTTGTGTTTCAATAGGTAAATTGATTCCGGCATTGAATGTTGAAATTTTTTCAAAAACTTTAGTTGAACTTAAGCTGTAATAGCTTATGGAAAAAATAAATAGTAGCGCAATAAAATTTGCATAAACATCGAAATCAGCTAACATTTTAATATTCATTGCCCAAAATATCATAATAAAAAGGTATATAAGGTACGAAATTAAGCCAACTATAACAATAAAGCTAAGCCATTTCAAATCAATGCTTTCAGTTTTAGAAAAATGATTAAGAATAATTGTTTTATGTGCTTTTAGTAATTTTAGCGATATAATAAAATAGACTATGCTGACTATAATTTTTAAACCTATGTTCAGAATAATTGAATTGACAGTTATAACATCAAGTTCGTAATAACTTAATTTTATGGCAATTAAAAAGGGTATAAGGTGAATTAGAATATCGAATCGAATTTTTTTTACTGAATTTATAGAATAAACTACATACAAATAAGTTAAACCGCCAACTAAAGCAGGCAAGGAATTAATACAATGTGCCAGTAGCGGAAAAGGCGGACGGAAATAATTCAAAGAAATAACATAAACTGTTCCAATTAACACAATGCTTAAAAGAGCTAAAAGGAATATATTGACAAAATTATCCTTCAATACTCTAATTGTAAATATTATTAGCAAAAAGTTTAGTCCAATAGAAATACTAAGAATATATTGCATAAGATTTTTTTTGCGTTAAAATTTATCCAATCAAGTTTATGGTTATAGAACGAATTCAATTGCGGAAAGTTTTATTGTAGGTAATAATCTTAAAACTACAAATTAACAATCCGGTTTAACTACATGACAAAAAACTGAATAATTTGAATTCTAAGGTATTGTTGAGCGGGTTACAAACCTTAATATTAAGCACTTTCCCTGCCATTACTTATACTAAGTGTTCACAGTTGTTATTTCTTGTTTTATTCACTTATTACAATCTAATCTTTGCTTTTTTTATGATTAAATCAAATTTTTCAACAATTGATAAATCTTGTGCTTGATAGTCAATAATTAATTCTTTGGCATAGACTTTAGCATTTACTTTACTAAAATGTTTTATTGCTTTCCTATACACCTTTTTTTTATATTCTACTTCAATCTGGTTAAAGATAGGTTGATAGGGATATTTATCCGGATGTATTATTAGCTGCTTTTGTTTTTCATTAGCACCTATAATTGTAAGATACTCCCAATGCTGATACCATGCCGGTATTTGAGCATTCTTGCTTCTCAAAATAAGTCCAATTTTATAAATATGTTCTGTTAATACTTTAAAATGAAGTTCTGTTGATAATTCAAGGAATAAAATAATACGGTCAGTGTAGCTTTGTGGTATCTTTTGACTAAGTGTTTTATCCCAATATATTTTTGTTGTGTTTTTTTCTAAATTCAGAGAAAATGCAAGCTCCATAAAGTTGTTTTCCTGGAAAACTGAAAGAGAATCATTCGGGAATAGGCTTCTTTGAACTAATATATAAAAAAAAGCTAATTCTTTTTGTCCGATTATAATATAACTATTAACTAATTCATTAAAAAAATAGGCAGAATAACGCTCATTTTCAGTAGCGATTAATCTGTTTACAACCATATCTGAATTTTTTAAATTATCTTTTATCAAAGTGCGGTTTTGCTGACAATTTATTAATCTTAAATAGTCATATTCTGTTTTTGTTTTAAACTGGCTAAATGCAGTCAAATAGAATAGACTAAAAAAAAACGCGGTAATTACATGGATTAATCTCATAACTGAAAATTATAGGTTAAAGACAAACAAGGAATTGTATTGTTATAATTATAGGTCAGATTGTCCATTTTTAATTTAATGCTGTATTTGTAACGGATATACTCTTGTTTCTTTTCAAGTTGGTATTTTCCATGAATCCAATCAAATAAATAAGATGAGACAATAAGACTTATAGAGGAAAAAAATATAACCTTATCTGTATTATATTCTGGACCTAAATTTGGAATATCACTTATTTTTAATCCATACTTATTCATGTTATAATAATTTATAGCAAGCCCTGAATATCCCAATAATCTGGCTCCAAGCAGACTATAACCGGTTGCAAAATCTTTGGCTTTAAAATGGACATAACCCGGAACAATAGCACTGTAAGCCATATCCATCATCCTTATATTTCTTGAAAGAAGTTGATATTCATCAAGCCGGGTATTCTCATATAGGTTTGACATCTCGACATTATCATCTTTTAGCTTTGGATAAATATCAAAATCTTGTGCTTTAACAAAATTACTTAAAATAAGTAAAAACAGAATAAATAATTTATTTGTCATTTTATTAGCTTACTTTTCTTTAATAATTACTGTGAACTTAAAAATATCCTTATTACACTTTTCATCCGTTATCCGAACAAAAAGCCAACCTACGAATACACAAAAGTACTAAACTTTTGTTTGAAAACAAAATCTATTCGCGAAGCTGAAACCGTTAACCAAAACAAAAAAGTTCCGAAATTTGGGTTTCGGAACTTTTTAATGTTAGGTGTTAATCTTTTTGTAAGGCTGTTATAGCCGGTTTTTTAAATAGCGAAATAATTTTTTTTACAACAGTTATTAAAACTAATGAAAATATTCCGCCCAGTACACCCAAAATAAATTCTTTTATAATGGTTGGCCACTCGGATAAAAAGTGGTGAAAATATTCAATATTGTGCGCAAATATACCGCCCGATACAAGTAATAATGCTATGGTTCCTACCACCGAAAATGTTTTGATGACCATTGGCAGGGCTTTTACCAATAATAAGCCGAGTGTATTTAAAAATCCCTTTTTATTCGATTTTTCAATCAGACTAACTCCCAAATCGTCCATACGAACAACCAGTGCTACAATGCCATAAACACCTATAGTAGCTATTACGGAAACAGCTGATAAGGTTAAAATTTGTACCGTTAAATTTTTGTCTAAAACAGTATTTAAAGCAATAATTACTATTTCAACAGAGAGTATAAAATCGGTGGTTATAGCCGATTTTATTTTTACTTTTTCCAATTCAGGGTCTTGTTTAATTGCTTCAATTACAGCTTGCTTTGCATGTTCTTTTTTATGAAAGAAGTATTCTGCAATTTTTTCTACCCCTTCAAAAGCAAGGTAAAAACCTCCCAATATCAGTATTACTATTATGGCAGTCGGTAAAAACATATTTAGCAATAAAGCTACCGGCACAATAATTAACTTGTTAATAAGTGATCCTTTTGTAATTGCCCACAAAACAGGAATTTCTCTGGAGGATACAAAGCCTGTCGATTTTTCCGCATTAACGGCCAAATCATCTCCAAGTATACCGGCTGTTTTTTTTGTAGCCAGCTTAACGTTCAAAGCAACGTCATCCATTAAGGCAGCTATGTCGTCTAAAATTGTAAAAAAACCTGATGCCATATCGGTATTAAATTTATTTTGATTAATAAAGTAAAACGTTTTGTTAAATATTTGAGCAAGTAGAAAAACCCACTGACTTTCAAGCACATGTTAGTTTTTCTTCTTATTTTCTAATCGTTTAATTGTTTGTTCAAAATCGCTATCAAGTTGATTTTTGTTTTCTAATCTTTTAGCGTTGAATATTTCATATTCGTTTTCTGCTTTTTCTTTCGCAAGTTCATGCGAAATTCGACCGGAGTGTTCAAGTATTTCCCTATCGTTTAATGTCAAAAAACCATTGAGTTTGGTAATCCAATCTTTCATATACATCGGAACTCTTCGTTTTGCTTGTCCCTCTGCAAATACTAAGTATTGTTCAACAAGGTTATTAAGAGCTTCTAATTCTTCTATTAAAAGATAATTTTTAGCAATTGATACATCTTGTTTTCTTATTTTATCCCCGCGCCAAGTTGTTAATCCCATGTTTTGTTTTTCACTATCAACTCGTTCATATATTATCTCGGCTGCGGTTTTTTCAGTAATGGCCCAATGCATTTTATTCTGAACCGTTTTGAAAAATAGAATACTTTCATCAAATGTAGGGTCATAATCTACGCTTGTTGCATAAATATCCGTAATTTTTCTGTAAAATCGTTTTTCCGATGTTCGAATATCCTGAATACGAAGCAATAATTCGTCAAAGTAATCAAATGGCAAATCCGGATTTTTTAATCTTTCATCGTCCAATACAAATCCTTTCACTATAAATTCTTTCAGATGACCGGTTACCCATTGCCTAAATCGTGTCGCTATTTTAGATTTTATTCGATAGCCAACCGATATAATCATATCCAAATTATAATGCTTAACCGTCCTATTTACTTCTCTATTACCTTCTTTCTGAACTGTCAAGAATTCCTTGACAGTTGAGATTTCATCTAATTCATCTTCTTTATATATGTTACTGATATGTAAACTAACGTTTTGTTTTGTTGTTTGAAACAAATCGGCAATTTGATTTTGTGTTAGCCAAACTGTTTCGTTTTCAAAACGAACTTCAATTTTTGTGTTTCCTTTTTCAGAAATATAAATCAGAAATTGAGAGTTGTTGCTATCTGTTTTGTCTATTTCCATTTTTTGAGTATCTGCTTTATATTCTTGCAATAAAACCTAACC
>JAIFNC010000169.1 GCA_020047935.1 Bacteroidota bacterium | reverse complement strand
GCATTTATTGATACCGTGCAAATGTCGGAAGCTAAAGTTAAGTTGGGAAAAATTTTGTATTTCGATAAGCGATTGTCGAAAGATGAAACACAAAGTTGCAATACATGCCATAATTTGGCAACCTACGGTGTCGATAATCTGGCAACTTCAAAAGGCGATAATGGCGGATTTGGTACTCGTAATTCGCCTACAACTTTTAACGCTGCCTTACATGCTTTCCAGTTTTGGGATGGCAGAATGAAAGATGTGGAAGAACAGGCAGGCGGACCGATTCTTAATCCGGTTGAAATGGCAATTCCAAATGAAAAATTTTTGGTTGATAGAATTTCAAAAATTCCTATGTACCAAGAGCTTTTTAAAGCAGCTTATCCGAACGATGCTAAACCTATAGTTTATAAGAACATACAAAATGCTATCGGTCATTTTGAACGTACCTTAATTACACCTACGCGTTTTGATAATTTTTTGAATGGCGACATGGCAGCGCTAACTGCAGAAGAGAAAAAAGGATTGGAAACCTTTAATAAAGCAGGTTGCATTGCTTGCCACAACGGACCTATTTTAGGCGGAAATTCGTTCCAGAAATTTGGCGTTTTTGCAAGCTACGAAAGCATGACCAAAAGTTCGAAGATAGACAACGGCAGGTTTGATGTTACTAAAAGTGACGCCGATAAATTTTTGTTTAAAACTCCTGCGCTTACAAATATTGAAAAAACAGGACCCTATTTTCACGATGGCAGCGTAGCAAGTTTAGAAGAGTCGATTAAAATAATGGGAAAATTGGAACTGAACAAAGAACTAACCGAAGTAGAAGTAACCGAAATAACTGCATTCCTAAAAGCGCTAACCGCACAATTAAATAAGGAAACTATTAGCGAGCCTGTTGAACTGACAGTTAAGTAAAAGCCGTTAAGCAAATTATTTAATAAAACCGGCTAAGCTTGAAAATTTTCAATGGTTAGCCGGTTCTTCTTTCTGTGTTTTGTTTGATGTATTTTTTGTTGAAGTAACTAATGCTGCACCTTCTGAAAAATGCTGAACAATTGCAAGTTATTTGCCAATTTGTTTACTTTAGCAAAAAAAAATGCAATAATTCGGAAATAAGCGAAGTATTGGTTATAGGCAGAAATCCGATCGATTTTACGCACCCTAAGTTGAAAGAATTGATTCATAAAGATTTTACCAATTTTGCCGAAGTTAAAAACCAATTAACGGCAGTATAAGTTCGCTTAATGTGTCGGCAGCCGCTTCGGTTTTAATGTACGAAATTGTAAAACAACGATTAACAGCCGACCCAACTGCTTTTGAAGACTAAATATTGCTGTAATTTGCCATGAAATCGATAAAAACCATTGCTTTCTTAACGGTTGCCATAGTTTCGGCGGCAGTGTTTTTTATGCATTGCATACCGAAAACATTGTACTTTGTTTAATAAGTAAACCTATTCCGGTTATCAGCTTAGCTTTGCTGTTAAAGCCTAACTCGCTTTACCGTAAGTTTATAATGGCAGGTTTGCTTTTTTCGATGTTGGGCGATGTTTTTCTTACGCAATACGTTGACAATTTTATGCTCGGGTTGGCTTCGTTTTTTGTGGCACATATAGCCTATATTATTGCATTTGTTCAGCTTTCGTGCAAAAAGGCAGTACTTGCAGCCATTATAAGTTACAGCGTAGGTATAGCAATGTACGCATTTCTGTACCCTATGCTTGGCGATTTAAAAATACCGGTTTTATTGTATATTCTAATTATTATAACCATGGTTTGGCGCTCGGTCGCTCAGCATAATAATAGCCCGGCAAGCAAATTGGCAATTATTGGTGCAGTGCTTTTTGCACTTTCCGATTCAACCATAGCCATCAATAAATTCTATATGCCGCTACCTTATGCCCAAGATGTTATTATGGTTGCCTATTGGGCTGCCCAAGCACTAATATTTACTTCGGCATACAAACAAAATACTCTATCCAGCTGAAAAACGCAGGTTTATACTTAAAATAATTAACCTAAAGTTCAGCCTTCAATGAATTCAATTTCCTTGTTGGGCTCAACTTTTTAGGCTGATAAAATAGCCTACAGAATTGCGTTTTTACCGGCGGTTATTACGCGTTCAATCTATTCCAATAACAAGGGGCACGACTTTAACAAAAAAATATTGTAGCACCTGATTTTCCTTGGGGGCATTGTTGGCTTATAGCACTAACATCAAATAGATTGGCATAGCAAGTGTTGGCAAATTACGTAACTTTCGAAACCGATTACACAAATATCAAATTGTACTCGACTTCTGAAAATTGCAGTTTCTTCGTTAAAATGTTTATTGTCTCAAAAAATATTATTTCTATAAATTCTTACTACTGCTCAAAAATAGCTTAGCGTGTGGTAGCAATATGTTTCACTAAATCTATATTAATTTCGCGTATTAATGTGTAGGTTAATTGATTAACAATTGAATTTATTAAGGTCAATTTATCTTGTTCCGGTTTATTGTCGGTATTAAATTTTATTCCTGCAACTCCAATAATATTTCCTGAAGCTATTAATGGTATAAATTTCAACCCTGAGCTTGGTAAGGTATTGGTAAATTTGCCGGCATTTTTTTTATTGTCGAAAGCCCATGAAGCCACTGCAAATTCTTTTTCGGAATATAGTGAAGTGTTGCCGAAAGGCCGGTTATGCAAATGAATTCCTTTTTTTTCCTTTAGATAAACTACCATTTCAATATCAAAATACTTTTTAAAGGCATTATTAGTTTTCGAAATTACATCTTTAATCGACGACGCATTATTCATCAGTTCTAAAAAATAAAACGTAGTAGATATGTTTTCCTGGCTTTTCTTAAGAATATGCTGATTTTTACGAATACGGTTTATTAAGGTTCCCAATATAATACCTATTATTAAATTCGAAAAAAGTGAAATGTAGTCGTGAAATTTATGTATTGCAAGTTCGAATAAAGGAGGAATAAAAAAATAGTCCCAAATAAGAGTACTAAAAAAAGCCGATAAAATTACGGGCCCACGACCTAAAAATAGCGATATGGAAGCAATTGCCAATAAGAAAAATAACCCGATGGTTTGATAACCTATTATTTCTCTTATAGGAAAGCAAACTATTGAAAATAAGGAAATAATTATAATTGAAGTTATATATTCCTTTAAAGAAGAAGTTGTATAAGAATTTCGTGTAAATTGCTTTTTATCAATAAATTCCTTTTCGGTATTTACAACGTATACATCAATATTATTGCTATTTTTAATCAATTTATCGACCAAACTGCCGCCTTTTAAAAAATTAGCCAATAAACTTTCTTTAGTTTTACCTATTACAATTTGCGATACATTATTGTCGTTTGCGGCTCTTAACAGACCGGAAACAACGTTGAAATCGATAACATGCACAATTTTTGCACCCAGTTCTTTAGCCAGTTCCAAATTGGCCGACAATGCTTTCCTGTTTTTCTCCGAAATTTTCTTGTCCAAATCAATGCTTACTGCAATCCACGGAGCGTCTAAATTGTAAGCCATACGACGAGTCCAACGAATCAAATTTTGAGAATAAGGTCCGGGACCAACAGCCACCATTAGTTTTTCGCTTGTTTTCCAAGTGGTTATTATTTTTTTTGCATGCATATAGTCAAGCAAATCCATATCGACACGCTCGGCGGTTAAACGTAGCGATAATTCGCGCAAAGCATGCAAATTGCCTTTTCGGAAAAAATTATTTACTGCATTGGCTGCCTTTTCCGGAACATAAACTTTACCTTCTGCCAAGCGTTTCAATAAATCATCGGGCGAAATATCAATTAATTCAATTTCGTTGGCATTATCTATAATAGAATCCGGTACGGTTTCATTTATCCGTACTCCGGTAATTTCCAGCACGGTTCCGGCGCGGCTTTCGAGGTGTTGAACATTTACCGTAGTATAAACGTCTATTCCATTATCCAGAATTTCTAAAACGTCTTGGTAGCGTTTTAAATGTCTGCTGCCGGGTACATTCGTGTGCGCTAGTTCATCGACTAATACAATTTTTGGTTTTTGAATTAAAATAGCATCCAAATCCATTTCTTCGAGCATAACATCTTTATACGAAACTTTTTTTCGCGGTATTATTTCCAAGCCTTCTAAAAGTTTCATGGTTTCTGCTCTTCCATGCGTTTCAATGTAGCCTATAACAATATTAAAACCATCTTTTTTAGTTTGGTGTGCAAACTCTAACATGGAATATGTTTTACCTACTCCGGCGCACATTCCGAAAAAAATTTTTAATTTTCCTTTCAGTTTTTTCTCTTCATCTAGTTGAATCTTTTTCAATAATTCATCCGGATCAGGGCGATATTCTTCTTCCATATTGCAATTATTGTTTAGCAATTTTATCTAATTCCAAATTTAACAATAAAACATTAATTCGTTCTTCGCCCAAAAATAAAAATTGACGGTTCTCTTTTAGGTTGGCAATTAATTGTACAATTGCACTTTCATTTATATTTCTGGCTTTTGCAATTCGTTTTACTTGCAAATTTGCGGATTGTACTGAAATATGCGGGTCTAAACCGCTTGCCGATGAAAAAATCATTTCATTGGGTACAATGGTACTTTCGGAAAGTTCGTTTTTTGCACGAAAATTACTTGTATTTGCCAAGGCGTTATTTTGTAAAGCTTTACTTGTCATTCCCAGGTTACTTCCGCCGGAAGGCAACGGGTTGTAATCGGTTGCCGATGGTCGTGACCAGAAATATTTGTCGCTTGTGAATTTTTGCCCAATAAGTTCGGAACCAACATGTTGAATAATACTTCCGTTTGCTTTTTCCCGAAAAAACAATTGCGAAATTCCGGTAATGAACATGGTATAAATTAGCCCTGTAAACACGGTCATTAACAGGAGCATTTTAATTGAAATTATAATTTGATTTTTCATGACTAAACAAGGTGTAAGAAATTAATAATTAGGTCGATGCCTTTAATACCCACAAAAGGTGCAATTACGCCGCCCAAGCCATAAATTAGCAAATTACGACCAAGAATTGCCGATGAGCTCATTGCTCTGAATTTTACACCCTTTAAGGCAAGCGGAATAAGCGCCACAATAATTATGGCATTAAAAATAATTGAACTCAATATTGCACTTTCGGGGCTTTGTAAGTACATAATATTCAATTTTGATAATGGCCCGGTTGCTCCGCCGAAGGCATATAAACCTGCAAAAATTGCCGGAATAATGGCAAAATATTTCGCAATATCGTTCGCAATACTGAACGTGGTAAGTGCACCGCGAGTCATAAGCAATTGTTTGCCTATTTCTACTATTTCAATTAATTTGGTAGGGTTGCTGTCTAAATCTACCATGTTTCCTGCTTCGCGTGCGGCTTGCGTGCCGGTATTCATAGCAACGCCAACATCGGCTTGTGCAAGAGCCGGAGCATCGTTTGTTCCGTCGCCAATCATAGCAACCAGCCTGCCTTCGGCTTGTTCTTCGCGTATTTTGCGTAATTTGTCTTCGGGTTTTGCTTCTGCAATATAATCGTCAACGCCGGCTTCTGCTGCAATTGCCGAGGCTGTTAATTGGTTATCGCCGGTTATCATTATGGTTTTGATACCAATTTTTCGCAATTGTTCAAAGCGCTCTTTAATGCCTCCTTTTACAATATCTTTTAGTTTTATAACGCCAATTGCTTTGCCATTTTCAGAAACTACCAGCGGTGTTGAACCTTCCATAGCTACTTGCATTACAATTTTTTCTAAGTCCTGCGGAAATTCATTTTCCGAAGAAATTACATAATCTTTTATGGAATAGGCTGCACCTTTTCTAATCGAAGTTTCTATTTTTTCATTGGTGAAAATATCAATTCCGCTCATTCGGGTTTGGGCTGTAAACGGTATATGTTTAATTTGAAATTGCGACAAATCGCGTCCGCGGATATTGAACTTTTCTTTTGCCAGAATTACAATGGAACGACCTTCGGGTGTATCGTCGGAAAGCGAAGCAAGTTGCGAAATTTCGGCTAAATGATTTTCGGTAATGCCATGCGTCGGATAAAATTCGGTTGCCATTCGGTTTCCCAAAGTAATAGTTCCGGTTTTATCGAGCAACAGAACGTCAATATCGCCGGAAGCTTCAACCGCCCTGCCACTTTTTGCAATTACATTGTGGCTTACCAGTCGATCCATTCCGCTTATACCTATAGCACTTAAAAGTCCGCCAATGGTGGTTGGTATTAAGCAAACCAACAATGAAACCAGAATAGGAATGGTCAGGTTCAGCGTATCGCCCGATGCATTTTTTGCGTACATAGCAAAAGGGTATAAGGTTACTACAGCCAATAAAAAAATAATGGTTAGCCCCGAAAGTAAAATGGTAAGCGCAATTTCATTGGGTGTTTTCTTGCGTTTAGCGCCTTCAACCAAAGCAATCATTCGGTCTAAAAAGGTGTTGCCCTGTTCGGAAGTAATTTGCACAAAAATTTTGTCGCTTAGTACTTTTGTTCCGCCGGTTACCGCACTGCGGTCGCCGCCGCTTTCGCGTATTACGGGTGCCGATTCGCCGGTAATTGCCGATTCGTCTACCGTGGCAATTCCTTCAATTACTTCGCCGTCGGCTGGAATTATGTCATTCACTTCGCAAATAACAACATCGTGCAATTTGAGTTCCGACGATAGAATTTTTGATTCTTTGCCGTTTTCAAATTTTCGGGCAAATGTGTTTGTTTTTAACTTTCGTAACGATTCGGCTTGCGCTTTGCCTCGTCCTTCGGCAATTGCTTCGGCAAAATTTGCAAATAATACGGTAAACCACAACCAAATGGTAATTTGCAAATTGAAACCGCTAAAATTTCCGGCTATCAGTTCTTCTATAAACAAAAAGCTTGTAAATATTGAACCAACGTAAACCACAAACATAACCGGATTTTTTAGTTGAACTCGCGGGTTCATTTTTTTAAATGAATCTATTAAAGCGTTATAAACAATATGCTTATCAAATAAACTCGACTTGTATTCTTTATTATTTTTCATGTGAATATAATTTATTTTTTAGTTGCCACATGGAATACGCCATAAACATTCATTTTCGGTTTGTATGAACATTTGTGCTTATGGCTATTTCATAATTTCTTTTAATTAAAAGGTTTTGCCCGATAACATTAAAAAATGTTCGATTATAGAACCTAAGGACAAGGCAGGAAAATGAGTTAATGCGCCAACGATAAGAATAATGGCAATTAACAGAAAAATAAATAATCCGGTATCGGTTTTAAATGTTCCGCTCGATTGTGGTACAATTTTTTTAACCGACAAGCTTCCTGCAATAGCCAGTACCGGAACTATAATTGCAAAACGACCGATTAGCATACCAATACCCAACATTATATTATAGAAATTGGTATTTGCATTTAATCCGGCAAATGCACTGCCGTTATTTGCTGCTGCCGAGGTAAAAGCATACAGAATTTCCGAAAAACCGTGCGCCCCTGTATTTAGCATACTCGATAAACCTACCGGTAAGCTTACTGCAATTGCAGTAAAAACCAAAATAACAAAATTAGGGGCTAACACCGCTACAATAGCCATTTTAACTTCTTTGGCTTCTATTTTCTTGCCTAAAAATTCGGGTGTTCTGCCAACCATTAGGCCGGCTATAAAAACGGTAAGAATTACAAAAATCAACATTCCATAAAGTCCTGCGCCTACGCCGCCAAAAACAATTTCGCCCAACATCATATTTATGGTAGCAATCATACCTGCCATTGGCGACAAACTGCTGTGCATACAATTTACGGCTCCGCAAGAAACATTGGTTGTAATGTTGGCAAATAGCACGCTGTTCATTACACCGAACCGTGTTTCTTTACCTTCCATTATTCCGGCGTGTTGCAATACCGGATTGTACGAATATTCCGAATAGAGCATAATAGCCAAACCAACAATACACAATACAAACATGGCAATAAAAATTGTCCAGCCTTGTTTTACCGAACCTATCATTTTACCAAAAGTGTATGTTAATGCCATTGGTATAAGTATTAAGGCAAACATTTCCAGAAAATTGGTAAATGGCGTTGGGTTTTCAAACGGGTGTGCACTGTTGGCATTAAAAAAGCCGCCGCCGTTTGTGCCTAGCATTTTTATAGCTATTTGCGAAGCTGCCGGCCCCACGGCAATTGTTTGTTCTGCACCTTCTAATGTTTGAACCGTTACGTAACTGTCGAATGTTTGAACAACTCCTTGCGAAACAAGCAACAGCGCAAGAACTATACTTAAAGGCATAAGCACATAAACAACCGAACGCGTTAAATCGACCCGGAAATTGCCTATATCGCCGTTTGTTTTATTTTTTAGCCCGCGTATTAATGCCATTATTACCGTAATTCCGGTGGCTGCACTTAAAAAATTCTGAACAGTTAAACCTAACATTTGCACAGCATAGCTCATGGTCGTTTCGCCCGCATAACTCTGCCAATTAGTATTAGTTACAAAACTTGCTGCGGTATTAAATGAAAGTGCAAGACCAATATTATTTAAATCTTGTGGATTTGCCGGCATCCATTTTTGTACTAATTGCAAAATAAAAAGCAATAAAAAGCCAAAGAAATTGAAAACAAGCAATGACACTGCATAGGTTTTCCAATTCATTGGTTCGTCGGGTTTAATGCCGCAAATTTTGTAAACTAATTTTTCGAACCAACTAAAATATCGAATCGGATTCCAAAATTTCTTTTTAGTACGTTGGTTTGAAAAATCTTCGGAAAATACTTTCGCCATATAATTTCCGAGTATTGGCGTTAATAGTATCAGTATTCCAAAAAATACAATTATCTGTAATCCATCAAATGCATTCATAGTTTTTTCGTTTTAAAATTTTTCAGGATTTATTAATGAATAGACTAAATATCCCAGTAATAATGCTGAAAGAATTAATGTAACTGTCATCATAAAATTTGTATTTTAATTTCGAAACAAAGTTATGGCTATCCTTATAAAGGAATTATATGAAAGTAGTGTATAGGTATAAAGATTTTATAAATAAAGTTCCGTTTTTTCTTTATAAAATCTTTATGCGGTTGCAATTATTCTTAATGCTATTTTTATAAAATTAGGGTGAATTTTGAATCAACAGACTTACGTGCAGACATTATTACGGCGGAATATGATTTAAAAACTAGTATAGCTGCAATTTCAGATGAAACGACAATTCATGTAAATTTAAAATAGATTGTATTATGGAAAAATTAATAGAAGATTTACTTTTACGGTTAGAACAACAAAAGTGCAATGTAGAAAATACCGTAAATGATGTGGAACCTAACACAAACAATGCATTGGTGTTTTTGAATGCCGGTAAAATTATTGCTTACGATTTTGCTATAAACGAATTGCGCCGAATGCTTCAATATTATAATGAAAACAAGGGTAATATGAATGTAAAAAAATGAAAACATACTATTTTAATCAAAATTTGTTGAAACAATTTTTGTTAAGCATTTTTTCGGTAATTGCCGTTGCGTCAATTTGCTATTTAAGTACAAATTATATTGGTTACCGAAGTGTTGCGTTGCTCTTGCTGGCTACAGTTTCAATTTTGGCAATTTTTGTTACAGTTTTTCCTATTTTAGTTGCTGCTACATTAAGTGCATTAATCTGGGATTTCTTTTTCATACCGCCACATTTTACTTTTCAAGTAAACAGTTCGGAAGATGCTCTTTTATTACTTATGTATTTTGTAATTGCACTAATAAACGGAGTATTAACCTCAAGAGTACGGCACTTAGAAAAAATGGAATTGCAAAAAGAAGAGCGACAAAATGCAATAAAACTGTACAAAACAATTTTCGAATCCATTTCGCACGAACTAAGAACGCCAATTGCAACCATCGTAGGTGCATCGGATAATCTGCTTCAAAAAAATCCAAACTTATCGAAAGGCGATGAAGTTAAGCTTGTTACCGAAATTTCAATTGCTGCATTTCGTTTAAACAGATTAATTGATAATTTATTGAATATGCAACGGCTTGAGTCAGGACTTTTAAAAGCAAAATTAGACTGGTGCGATGTAAATGAACTAATTTATAGCGCCATTAACAGACTGAAAGATGAATTGACCAATCATAAATTACACGTTAAAATACCGAATGACATTCCCTTTGTAAAACTCGATTTTGGATTAATGGAACAGGCAATTATAAATATTTTGCATAATGCGAGTCTTTATACACCCGCTAATTCATTGGTAACTATTACAGTTTGTTTAATTGATAAACATATTTGTATAATAATTTCCGATAACGGCAAAGGTATTAACGGTGTGGTACCGGAGAGCATTTTCTCGAAATTTTACCGAGCCAATAAAAAAAATGCCGGCGGAATAGGCTTGGGTTTATCTATAGTAAAAGGATTTGTTGAATCGCACCATGGAACTATTAAAGTAGAAAATGCAATACCTAGCGGTGCAAAATTTACCATTCTTATTCCAACAGAAGTATTACAATTAAGTGAAAATTCTAATTTTGCCGATTCCGCATCTTAATATTTTAAAATTATGGAACCAAAAATGAGTGTTCTGGTAATTGACGATGAAATTCAGATTCGAAAATTACTTGAAATTATTTTAAACAGTAACGGCTACCATGCAATTTTGGCTTCCCATGCCAAAGAAGGTATTATTATGGCGGTTATGCATCCGCCTGAATTAATTATTCTCGATTTGGGTTTGCCCGATGAAGACGGGCAGAGTGTATTGGTGAAGTTGAGAGAGTGGTATTTGGGTGCAGTTATTATATTATCGGTCCGCAGCGGTGAAGACGAAATTATTAAAGCCCTTGATCATGGTGCCAACGATTACCTTACAAAACCATTCCGAACCGGCGAATTATTGGCCAGAATGCGCACGGCAATTCGTCAGACACAAAATACTAATTTGGTGCAACTATTAGAATTCGACAATTTACTAATTGATTTAACTGCTCGTTCCGTAACGCTTGGTGGCGAAAGTGTTAAACTAACAGCTACCGAGTATTCGTTGTTGGTGCTGCTTGCTAAAAACGAAGGCAGAGTGCTGACACATCAGTATATTTTAAATCAAATTTGGGGTTCGTTTTATAGTGAAAATTCGCAGTATTTGCGAGTATATATTGGTCAATTGCGAAAAAAAATTGAATTGAACCCAAACAGCCCTAAATTTATAACCACAGAATCGGGAATAGGATACCGGTTTTGTGCTAAAAATGAATAGAACTACATGGCTTATAATATCAAAGTGAGTACGCCGGCCAAATTGAGTTTAGTCTTAATATGACTTTGTAAAAACAAAATTAACGTTGTACCTTTACAGTCCAAATTGGTATTATTCATTAGAAAAATTATGTAATAGTATTTTTTTACCAATGAATATTAATGTAAGATAAAAATGTTTTTAAGTGTTTTTATTGATTTTCACTTGAAAAAAATGTCATGTGTTGAATAAATTTTACAAAAATAGTTAATTCGGAAATAAGCGAAGTATTGGTTATAGGCAGAAATCCGATCGATTTTACGCACCCTAAGTTGAAAGAATTGATTCATAAAGATTTTACTAATTTTGCCGAAGTTAAAAACCAATTAGCCGGCTACGATGCTTGTTTTTTTTGCATGGGTGTAAGCGCTGCCGGTTTAAACGAAGCACAATATAAACTTATAACCTACGATTATACCTTGTCGCTTGCCAAAACGCTGTTGGAGCTTAATTCGCAACTAACCTTCAATTATGTTTCAGGGGTAGGCACCGACACCACCGAAAAAGGGCGCATGATGTGGGCACGAGTAAAAGGCAAAACCGAAAACGACTTGCTGCATCTGGGTTTTAAACAAGCGTATATGTTTCGCCCGGGCATGATAATACCGCTCCGTGGCATAAAATCGCGTACGGCAAGCTACCAATTTATGTACGATTATTTTATGTGGCTTGTTAAAATAGTTAAAGCACTGTCGCCCAATTCGGTGGTTGATACTACCCAACTTGGCTTGGCAATGATTAATTCGATGAGCAAAGGGTATTCGGAAAAAATTCTGACACCCAAAGATATTTTGGAGCTGGCTAAATAATGTGCGGTGTTGTATTATTTAAGCTTCCGGTTTAGATTGTAATTTTTATAAAACTTATGAAAATTAGCACCATTGAAGGTAAAAAAAAAGCCCGACTTATATTTTTTAGTCGGGCTTTTGGGTTAATAATTAAGTTAATTAAGCAGCGAAACTATTGGTTACCGCTTTAGGTTTGGGCGTTTTTTTAAGCACATAATCGTCGTAATGCACTTTGCTTTGGCTTAACCAAATGCGTTTACCAACCGAGCACAATTTCGTAAGCTTTGCGTACAGCACATTGGCTTTTTCGATACGAGTTACGGTGTTGTACTTACGTTGGTTTTTTAGCAAACCCACCTCTATCATAAGCTCGGCAAACTCAATGGCTGCGGTGCTTATATTGGTTAAGGTGTTTTTCGGAAATTCCAAATTCATAAATCTGGTGTCTTCGCTTATCAGCTTGCAAACACTAACGGCTTGGGCAAACACCCGGTCGTTATGGTTTTTGTCATACGCCGAAGCAAATTTGAAGGTCTTATATTCAGCCGAATTTTTACTGTACACAAATTCGACGGTAATAGCCGCTTGGTCGAGCAATTGCACCAAGCCTTTGCGCAGGGCGTTAAGCCTTTTTTGCGAATCGAACAACGCCTGTTCCATATTAATGTTCGGCAACATTTCCGACAATTCTTTGGCAAGCAGTTTAACTTCGGCAAAACTTTCGGCTTTAATACCATATTTTGCAAATTCAATACTATCGCGGTACATAAATTCTACCTTTTGGTTAGCCACCGGTACCAAGGCAGCTTGCGGAAACTCGTGGTTTCTCTTTACATTTATTTTGTTCATAATTTTATAAGTAATTAATTTTAAATTGTTAATTACACTGCGAATATACAACATTAAAAATGCGATGTCAAGTGTTTTGCAATTTATTTTTAAAATATTTATAAAAAAATAAAATTATTTGTTGAATAGTTTAAATTCAAAATTTCGCTATATATATAATATTGCGTATGCAGTTGAAGTATTACTTTAAGTTAATTTTACTTAAAGTAAATTATAGGTG
>JAIFNC010000156.1 GCA_020047935.1 Bacteroidota bacterium | reverse complement strand
GAATACCAACCATCGCCGCCGCCGGTAAGTTTATCTATTTTAATTATATAACCGCCGGTAAGGTCGTCGCCGGTGTTTTCGTCGGGGTATAAATTAGCAATGTCTACACGGCTTTTATCGCGTTTTATGCGTTCGCCAAGCATATAAACGCCCATATATTCGTTATTTACAAACAATTCGCAAAAAACGGTTCGGCTGGCGTAGCGGTTTGCTTTGCGTGCCAAATTATACGCCAACGCATTACGAATAAGAGTTTTGTCGGAATAATTTGCAATAAGTACCCAGTCTTCTTCTTCGGGCAATCCTGCAAGTGAGGTTTTAAAATCTTCACCCGTATCTGTTTTTGTTTCAATGGAATATCCTTTTTTAGGAAACATCTGCGAACTCGAACCACGGTATTCAATTCCAATTTTTCCGGTGTAAGTTGGTATATCAGTTAGGCTGTTTCGTGCGCCGGCGCCTTTGTCAATTACTTGCAAATCGGCAATAATTTTATAATCATCCACTATTATTTCTATTCCCGTTCGTATAATAAAAATTGGTAAATTAGAAGAAGTGAAATTTTGTTCCGAAAACTCATTCCATATTTTCGGATTTTCTACGGAAAGATTTGGTTTATTAATTTGACCATAAACAGTTGAAACAGAAATTAAAAGCAGTGTGTAAACAATTAAAAAATTACGCATAACCTATAAACAATTAAAAAAATGAAAAAAGAAATAAAATTATGAATAAATTTGCCAATAAGGCAAGCTTATTTTGTATTTTTGCAAAAGATGTGAATATAAAAAAATTACCAACATCCGATTTCATGAAAACGTTAGTTCGTACAAAATTAATAGTGCTCCTTATTATCATTATAATCATTTCGTTAGCCATGCTAATATATCAGCAGAAATACGAAAAAAATAAAACGAACGTATTTATAAGTGGCTTAATAAGCGAGAAAAAGTTTATTTTTAACAATACACTTACATTTAAGCAGAACGAGTTGCGCAAACATATTGACGACTATACTATTTGGGATGAATTGGTAGATTTTCATTATACAAACGACACTGTTTGGGCCAAGGGAATTTTTGACGAATTTGTACTGAATAATTTTGAAATTGATGCCGTTTTTGTTTGCGATACCTCCGGCAAACTTCAGTTCTCAAACAAATTGCCTTTGTTGGATAATTTGAACCTGCCAATTAAAAACACAAACGAATTAGGAGGAAAATATATTCGAAGTTTTCAATTTTATCAATTAATCGACAGCCAGTTAGTGCAATTTGTTGGGCAACGAACCTATGGCACTACCGATATTAAAAAAGAAAAACCGCACGGTGCATACTTTGTTGCTCGAATTTGGTCGGTTAGTTTTATCGATAAACTAAAACAATTATCGGATGCCAATGTACAAATAGTACCAATTAAGGAGCTTAAAGAAGCAAAATCAAAAAATCACGGTCAAGCTATAAACAACATAGAATTAAAGAATTACAAGGGTGAAATTATTGCTTACATTGTTGTTACAAAAGATTTTACAGCCCTAGAAAAAATACAACAGATGTCCAGGGTAAACGAATTATTGCGTTGGGGTTTTATAATCTTAATTCTAGTACTACTTATAATTTTGCTTTACCGTTGGGTTTTTAATCCGCTTCAACGAATATCGAATGCCATGCAGGACGAAAACCCGGGGCATATTCTAAAACTACTGGAACAAAACAACGAATTTAGCCGAATGTCGGCAATGTTTATCGATTTTTTAAACCATAAGGAAGAATTACTGGCAATAAACGACGAATTGCGCGACAGCCGCGACCGTTTGCAACTTTGGAACAAACAAATAACCGACAGTATTTTTTATGCCCGCCGCATACAAAAAGCAGTTTTCCCCGATAAAGAACTGATGCAAAGCTACTTTAAAGAATACTTTTTGTTTTTTGAACCCAAAAACATTGTAAGCGGCGATTTTTATTGGGTAAAAAAAATAGAATCTAAACTTTATATTGCCGCAGCTGACTGCACCGGACATGGCGTTCCGGGTGCTTTTATGAGCTTGCTCGGACTCAATTTTTTAACTGAAATTACACAAAATAAACCCAACGCAAGTACAAATGAAATTCTGGAAAGTTTACGTACTAAAATAAAAAATGCACTCAATCAGAACGTTAACGAACTAAAAACTCGCGATGGTTTAAATATTGCCTTATGCATATACGATATAAACCTTAAGAAATTGCAATTTTCGGGCGCCTATCACCCACTCTATTTATTCCGCAACAACGAATTAATGGTTTTGCCTGCCGACAAAATGCCGGTAGGAATGCACAAAAACGAAACCGAATTCCATACCATCGAAACCGAAATTAAACCCGAAGATATAATTTATTTATTCTCCGACGGAATGATTGACCAATTTGGCGGTGCCGATAATCGTAAATTCATGGGAGCCAGATTTAAAGCCTTGCTGCAACAAATTCATACACTACCCTTAGAACAACAAAAAATTATTATTAAAAAAGAATTTGGTACATGGAAAGGTGAGAAACAACAATTGGACGATGTACTTGTATTCGGTTTTAAACTTGCTGTATAACAGTACTTTAAATCTTAATTTCAGAATTTAAGTTTCAATTAGAACGTTTTTAAAACATAATTTGTATTTTTGCTTCATATTTCAAATTAGGTTTGATTTTTGATTAGGTTTTTAAAATATAAGGAGCGTTTAATTTGTTTTAAATTAACCTTCATTTATGGTCTACTAAATATTTAGGATGAAAAAAAAATACTTACTAATAAGCTTACTTCTTAACACTTTTATTGGTTTTGCCCAAAAACCGCAACTTCTTTTTGAGCAAATAAACGATAAAAGCGGCAGAAGTATTGGTTTTATTACCGGTATTTCGCAGGACAACAAAGGGTATATGTGGTTTGCAACCCGCAATGGTTTAGTTCGTTACGACGGTTATGACTATTCATGGTTTAAAAACAACGACGCCGACAGCTTGTCTATCCCGTTTAATAATATTACGCATTTATACAAAGACCCCGACAATTATTTTTGGCTTCGAACCTATGATAAACTGGGTATTTTTAAAAACGAACGAAATTATAAAGCCTTCCCGAACCTTACCAATAAGCGCTACGACCAAGGCGTTAAAGTGCTCTCGGACAGTGCAGGCAATGTTTGGATTGGGCCCGACGAGCGAAAATTACTTAAGTACAATAAAAAAACCGACAGTTCATTCTATTTCATAGAACCGCAACCTGAGTATTTGCCCGAGGCATATAAATTTTTCTCCGAAAAACACACCGAAAATTTAGTAACAGAAATTATTGGCGTAAAAAACAACGCCAACATAAGCGTTGATGCAGAAATTGTTGAAGCAGGCTATTATCTGATAGTTTCGGTAGGCGAAGCCGACGAATTTGATGTGTACGATTATGGCTCGCTTAGCCTTGGAAATAAAACTATTTGGAAGATGAATCATGCAAACGGTATGCAAGCCGGCGGCAATGAAAGTCAGAAAGTAGATGCTCAAATTTTACAGCTTATTCCGGGCAAATACAAACTAAGTTACAATTCGGACAATACAAATGCTACCGACAACTGGCGCACCGAACCACCAACTAAAGTAAATTTTTACGGTATTAAATTAGTACGAATTCCGGAAACACAACTTAACCTTATTAAGGCGCAGCTTAAGCGATTCAAACCGCTAAACAGCATTATAACTGCCGGTATCGACGATATGATAATAAATTCGGCGGGCAAACTTTGCTTGGCATCGGGCAAAGGCATCGAAATTTATAACAGCGCCGACAATTCATTTAAATTTTACGAAATTCCGTTTACCGAACTTTTCGGTTTACAACCCGAAGAACCGGTTAAAATACATAAGCTTTATCAAACAAAAAATGGGCATTATTGGTTTGGAACCGACTACGGGGTGGTTGTTTTTAATTTGAAATCAAAAAAATTCAGCACTTATTTTAATAACCTGAAAACGCCCGATTTACTTACCGATAATCGCGTGTACAGCTTTCTGGAAGACGTTTCGGAGCAAACCATTTGGATAGGAACACAGAATGGATTAAACCTATTGGATTTTCAAAAGCAAACTGTTTATAAATATACAGCCGATAATTTTAATAGACTTTACGGAAATTATATATTGCATTTATTTCGCGATAAAAGCAATAATATTTGGATTGGCACCCCGGGCGGCTTAAATAAACTTATTAAATCGCCATTTAAATTTTACGATTTTAATTTTGCTGCCGAGCTTTTCTCGAATTATAAAGTCTATACCGAAACAACTGACATTTTATGGTACGGCACACAAAATTATCTGGTTCGTTTCGACCGAAAAAAAAACCTGTATAATCGGTTCGAAATTGACAAAAATTTGTTCCCTAAGAACGAATTTCAGGGCGACCGTTGGTTTATTTACAACGATTTTTATAACGATTCGAAACAAAATTTTTGGGTTGCAATAAACAATGGTTTTTACCGACTAAATAAAACTACCGGAATTATTGAAGCTAAATATTCCACCGGCTCAAACATTTTCATGGGGTTTCCTTCCGATAACGTGATTCATAAAATGCGTGAAGATAAAAAAGGAAATTTTTGGATTTTTGCCGCAAACGGCGTATACTTATTCAACAGAAAAACAGAAAGTATCGAAAAGTTTTTATCCTTCAATTTGCCATTCGAAGAAATTTTCAAACAAGAAGAGGAATCGAAATTTATTAAAGATGTTATTCACTCGACTACCGATAATTTTTACATTAAAAACGGTGTTGGAATTTGGGTGCTTAATACCGAAAAAAAAACGTTGAAGAAACTTACTACTTTCGAAGAAAATGTGCAGCTTTCGGCCAGCGCAAACGGAAATATGGTTGAAGATTCGTTGGGTAATATTCGATATGCAATATTTCCGAAAATTTATAGCGTTTCGCCAAATGCTCAAGGCAGCACAAGTATTACTATACCATTGCAAGCCGATGTTGCCGAATCGAATATTTTGCTCGATAAAAACGGAGTTATTTGGCTTTACACTTCAAGTGGTATTTTCAAATACAATGAAAAAACTAAAGTTGTAAAACGATTTTCGACTGAAGACGGTTTTGCCGACAACAACATTAACGGTTTAATTGACGACCACCGAGGAAACCTTTGGCTATCGACTAACCAAGGATTAATTAAGTTCGATAAAAACAAACTTGAAGTTGAAAACTTGTTTGTTGCAAATGATATTATTTCGCACAAATTTGTTGGCATATCGCAAGTGAACCGACAGGCAAACGGAGAAATTTTACTGCTTACGTCAAAAGGTGCGCTCAGTTTTTTCCCCGATAGCATAAATAAGCGCAAGCCGCAAATTTCTATTACTCGTTTTACTATGTTTGGTAAAGATTTTCCGCTGGACTCGGCAGTTTATTTGAAAAAACTAATAGAACTGGATTATTACGAAAACTTTATTGGGTTCGAATTTTCGGCACTCGATTTTACAGCTCCTGCCGACAACAGATACCGATACAAACTGGAAGGGGTAGATAAAGATTGGACAGAAGTAGATGCTTCGAACCGACGAGCTCCTTACACAAACCTATCGCACGGACATTATATTTTTAAATTGCAAGGCTCTAATAACGATGGGATTTGGAATACCGAAGGCACCGAAGTGCACATAATAATTATACCACCTTGGTATAAAACCACCTTAGCTTATATTTCTTATGTAATAATTATAATTTTGTTGTTTTGGGCATTTATTAAATATCGCGAACAAAAATTGCAACAAGAAAAGCGCGTACTCGAGCAAAAAGTTCTTGAACGTACGGCAGAAATAGAAAAGCAAAAAAAAGAAATTGAATTGCAGCGTGATATTGCTACGGTGCAGCGCGATAAAATTTCGGAACAGAAAAAATCGATTACCGACAGTATTCAATATGCGCGCAGAATTCAAACGGCTGTTTTGCCTCCGTTGGAAATTATTAGCGATGTATTGTCGGATATGTTCATTTTAAACCGTCCGCGCGATATTGTGAGTGGCGATTTTTATTGGTTTAGTCGTTCGGAAAACAAACTAATTATAACCGCAGCCGACTGTACCGGACATGGAGTACCCGGAGCATTTATGAGCATGTTGGGGGTAGCTTTCTTAAACGAAATTGTAAATAAATTGCAAATTCAGAACGCCAACGAAATATTAAATCAGCTTAAGAGTAACGTAATTAAATCGTTGCACCAAACCGGCAAAGAAAATGAAGCTAAAGACGGTATGGATATAGCATTGGCTATAATTGATTTTGATACCATGAAACTTCAATTTTCGGGCGCATACAATCCGCTGCTGTTAATAAGGCAAGGCGAAATTGTTCAGTTTAAAGCCGACAGAATGCCCATAGGTATTTATTTTAAAGCCGAAGAATCGTTTACAAACCACGAATTCGATTTGCTAAAAGGCGATTCGTTATACATGTTCTCCGACGGGTATGTAGACCAGTTTGGCGGACCCGACGGACGAAAATTCATGATAAAAAACTTTAAAGAACTGTTGGCTCAAAACTGCCATTTGCCATTTGAAGAACAAAAAGAACTGTTGGACAAATCAATTATTGCATGGATGCGTGAACATGAGCAAATAGACGACATTTTGGTAGTTGGATTAAAAATTTAAATATGGCAAAGAAAAAAGATGAATTAAAATATGCAGAAGCAATTAGTGAAATTGAAGAAATAATTGCTGAAATTGAAGACTCGGAGCCCGATGTAGACGATTTGGTTGAAAAAGTGAAGCGAGCCGGTTTTTTATTGGAATTTTGTAAAGAAAAATTGCATGGCGCTGAAACTGAAGTAACCAAATATTTAGACATTCCGGATAAAAAAAGCAAATAGCTTTTTATAAGTTGAAAAAGGCAAGGCGAAAACCTTGCCTTTTTTATGTTATACAACATATTTCAGGTGCGTTTTTCCTACGAAATCGATTGCACTTTTTTATTTTTTGTAAAGAATCAAAAAGCATTTTTGAAGTTTTAAAATTTACTTTAAATTTGTAGTGAATTTTTTAATCAAATTAAATTAATTGTTATGACTAAGATTAAAATAGGTATAAATGGTTTCGGCCGAATTGGTCGTATTGTTTTCCGAATAGCGATGAAAGATCCAAACATTGAAGTAGTTGGTATAAACGACTTACTGGATGTTGATTATATGGCATATATGCTTAAATACGACACCGTACACGGCAAATTCGACGGAACAGTTAGCGTTGAAGGCAACCTGTTGGTTGTTAACGGTCAGAAAATTCGTGTTACTGCCGAAATGGATCCTGCCAATTTGAAATGGAATGAAGTTAGCGCAGAATACGTGGTAGAATCAACCGGCTTGTTTTTAGACAACGCTTCAGCAAATAAGCATATTTTGGCAGGTGCCAAAAAAGTAATTATGTCGGCACCTTCAAAAGACGATACACCGATGTTTGTTATGGGTGTTAATCACATGAAATTGACTAAAGATGTTACCATAATTTCAAATGCATCGTGCACCACCAATTGCTTGGCTCCTATAGCTAAAGTACTGAACGACAATTTTGGTATTGTAGAAGGTTTAATGACTACGGTTCATTCAATTACTGCTACCCAAAAAACCGTTGACAGCCCTTCGAAAAAAGATTGGCGAGGCGGTCGTGCTGCAGCACACAATATTATTCCATCGTCAACCGGTGCTGCTAAAGCTGCAACCAAAGTTATTCCTGAGCTAAAAGGCAAACTTACCGGTATGTCATTCCGAGTTCCTACGGTAAACGTTTCGGTGGTTGACCTAACTTGCCGCTTGGAAAAACCGGCTACTTACGAGCAAATTAAAGCGGCAATGAAAAAAGCATCGGAAAACGAAATGAAAGGCGTTTTAGGCTATACCGAAGATGCCGTTGTTTCAAGCGATTTTATGTCGGATCCGCGCACTTCAATTTTTGATGCCGAGGCAGGTATTTCGCTTAACGATAATTTTGTTAAAGTAGTAAGTTGGTACGATAACGAATACGGTTACTCGACCAAAGTATTGGAAATGATAAAATATTGGGCAAGTTTGTAATTTAACTTAAGCAGAAAATAAAAGGAGGCAAATGCCTCCTTTTATTTTCATATTGTTCTTTAAACTGTAACCTTTATTCGTAAATTTTCGTAAATTTGAAAACAAAAACACCGCTATGATTAATAAGAATAAAGTATACAAAATATTGGTTGCTGAAGATGAAGAAGTTAATTATTATTACATACAAAACTTGCTTGAAGAATTCTCGGGCTTAAACTATAAATTGCTTCATGCAGCCAACGGACTGGAGGCAATTGACCTTTGCAACAAAAATCAGGATATCGATTTAATTCTGTTGGATATAAGGATGCCCTTATTAAATGGTATTGATGCAGCTAAAGAAATTAGGATCAAAAATTCGCGTGTACCCATTGTTATTCAATCGGCTTATTCGACACTTACCGATAAATCGAACGCCAATGCCGCCGGTTGCACCGACTTTATTATGAAACCATTGGAACCTATAACTTTTAAAAATATGCTAAAAAAATACCTGCAATAGAATTAGAACAAACCCTAGCTTGCTATTACATTTTTATCGTTTGCCAAAAATCGGTTACAAGAAGGTAAACTTATAAATGTAGTTCAATTATTTGCTCTAACGCAATAAACCAATTGCACAATGAATAAGGTTAATTTAAACTAATTCTTATGGGTTATAAGCAGCATAGGTATTAACGTGTGCAATTTCACAAAATAGATTAAACCTGTTTTATAAAACCAATAGCTTTACTTTAAAAAGCAGCATACCATAAAAAACATTTGCCGTTATTATAAATAGCCACTTATACTTACATAAAATTATTACAAAATGCCTATTAATCTCCTTTATTTAATTCTTCAATTAAAAATAAGCTCATTTATTTAGCGCTATTTAGAGCAATACAAAGCATAAAAGCCGCTTTCAGATAAAAAACAAATGCCGGTAGAATAATTAAAAACAATTGCTATAACTTTTGTAAGAAAAAGGAAAGTGCAATTAAAACAGAAATTGTTTACTATCAAAGAAGTAGTTCAAAATAGTAAAACAAAAAGAAGAATAAATATTTGATTTTTTCTGTTTTTTTTTGTGAATTTCTTTGGTAATATAATAATTATGCTTAACATTGCACTCAAATTAAAATTTCGAGCAGCAAGTTGTAAATAGCGATACGGATTTAGTATAGAATTTACGCTTGATTCCCACTGTTTTGCAAATAATGAAACTTAGATATTAAAAAATAATCATTCCTTCGTATATGTATGATATTCTGGAATTAGGTAAGATGCTTGTTTCTGATTTAAGAGAAATAGCAAAAAAATTGGAAATAAGTAAAGTAGATACCCTAAAGAAACAAGATTTAATTTACAAGATTTTAGACCAGCAGGCTATTATGGACTCGAACAAGCAAATAGCACAAATGAAGGCGAGAACCAAACAAAAGCCTGTTGAAGAAGTTACGGAAAAGCCGGTAGAAATAGAGGCAAAAGACTCACGTTCAAAACGCCCTCGAATTATCAAAAATCAAGAAGGCGAGCCGCTGGCCGAAAAAGTAGAACTGCCCGGCAGAGTTGCCGAAGTAACAGAAACCCCAAGCGAGCAACCTGCACGTCCGCCTAAAATTCTTAAAATTTCTGAAAAACAAAGCAACGAGCCTATTCGTACAAACGAACGCAAAGACGACCGACGTGCCGAAGAACGCGACGCAAGGTTTCAGCGCGAATTGCGTGATAATCCTCGCCCCAGAATTCAGGAAAATAAATTCGAAAACCAGACCAGATTGCCGGATGCCCCGCGCACTGAAATGGCGCCAAAACCTGAACAACCTCGCTATGAAAACCCAATAAGACCGGAACGTAAAGAAAATAAGCCAAAGGAAAAACAATACGAATTCGATGGTATTATTTTAAATGCCGGAGTCTTGGAAATTATGCCCGATGGGTACGGCTTTTTGCGCTCGTCCGATTATAATTACTTCAATTCGCCCGACGATATTTATGTTTCGCAATCGCAAATTAAATTATTCGGCCTAAAAACCGGCGACACCGTAGAAGGTGCTATTCGTCCGCCAAAAGAAGGCGAAAAATACTTTCCGCTTATTAAAGTTGAAAAAATTAACGGCCGCGACCCGGAAACCGTACGCGACCGAATTCCGTTCGACTACCTTACTCCTATGTTCCCCGATACAAAATTCAATTTGGCTACCGGCGGAACGGCAACCCTTTCAACTCGCGTGGTGGATATGTTTGCCCCAATAGGTAAAGGTCAGCGCGGTTTAATTGTTGCCCAACGGAAGTTTATTTAATAATATTACTTATTGACGAACGCCCTGAAGAGGTTACCGATATGGCGCGCAGCGTTAGGGCCGAAGTTATTTCGTCAACCTTTGACGAACCGGCAGAACGCCACGTAAAAGTTGCAGGCATTGTGCTCGAAAAGGCCAAACGTTTGGTAGAATGCGGACACGATGTAGTAATTCTTTTAGATTCTATAACTCGCTTGGCAAGAGCATACAATACCGTTTCACCGGCATCGGGCAAAGTTCTTTCGGGTGGTGTTGATGCCAATGCATTGCACAAACCAAAACGATTCTTTGGTGCTGCTCGTAACATCGAAAACGGTGGTTCGCTTACCATTTTAGCTACCGCGCTTATTGATACCGGTTCGAAAATGGATGAAGTTATTTTTGAAGAATTCAAAGGTACCGGCAACATGGAATTACAAT
>JAIFNC010000068.1 GCA_020047935.1 Bacteroidota bacterium | reverse complement strand
CGTACTTGGTTTTAACCTGAATTTCAGCACCAACGTTTTCCTGCCCAATTACATAGGACTGGGAAAGAGCGTGAGTTTGGGGTATGGGGTGGTAAGAGAAAAACGGTGAAAGAATTTTGAACGGCGCAGCCCTCACCGAAGGTAATGATTGAATGTTGAATGAACGTGCATTAAAAATAAATAAATCAAGCATAACACTTGAAAAAGCGATGAAAGAACTTACTAAACAATGGATAGAAAAAGCTACCGAAAACGAGCAAGTTGCAAAAATACTTATGCAAAAGGAGTTTCCGCACCATGCCGTTTTGTGTTTTCATTTGCAGCAGGCTACCGAAAAATTTGTAAAGGCTCTTTTAATAGAACAAGACGTTGCATTTGGCAGAACATATAAGATAGATAAGCTGATTAAAGAAAAACTTGTCGATAAATATCCTGAATTTAGTCAATACTTATCCGGTGCCAAAAAGCTGAGCAATTACGCCGTGGCGCCGCGGTATCCGAACAACAGTCCCCAAATATCCAATGCCGAAACACTGCAAGCATTGGAACATTTTGAGCAAATTAAAGCAGCCGTTTTTACAAAGCTGCACACCTAAAAATAATTTCGGAATTGTTTGTATAAAACCAAGCATTTGTAAATTGTTTTAGTATATTTACGATATTGAAAATGGAAAATTAAAAAAACTACAATATGAAAACGATTACCTTTGAATGTGAAACCATTACGCCCATGTTCCTAAGCGGCGCCGACGGACAAACACCCGAACTTCGTCCGCCTTCTATTAAAGGCGCTATGCGGTTTTGGTGGAGAGCGATGAATGGGCATATGAGTTTGGATGAGCTGAAAAGGAAAGAAGGAGAGATTTTTGGAAACGGTGGTACCAAAGCTACACAAAGTACATTTGCCATAGTAGTTGAGCATAATATGGTAAAAGCTAAAAAGCAGTTTGTGCCACATAGACCATTTATGCAGCAAGATGCTTTTATTGAAAACCAAACTTTTATCGTTAAACTATATTTTAGAAATAATGAATATATTAATGAAATAAATAATTTATTTTTACTTGTTTCATTTTTAGGCGGTTTGGGTAAAAGAAGCAGAAGAGGAATGGGAAGTTTCAGGGTAATTAATTGCAAAGAAGATGTATCGCTTGAAAAAATACTTGAGTGTCTAAATATTGTTAATCCAAATTATTTTGAAATTAAAGATAATAAAATCGTTTTCAGAAATTTCAAAGGTGAACAATATCCATTTATTAAACAAATTGAGATAGGAAGACCGGATTCGCAATTACTTGAAAAAATTAGTGAAGCAACGCATGAAACAAAAGGTATTGATAGTAGAGCGTATGAAATTTCGCTCGGGCATGCATTTAGAGGAAGATTTGCATCGCCTGTTTACGTTTCATGTGCAAAATCAGCATTGGCAAATTTTCCGATAATTACAACTTTAAATGCCGTACCAAATAGAGATAAACACCTTTTTAATATTGGTTTACAAAATGATTTCAAAACTAAAATACTATAACTTATGGAAAATGTATACGAACATAAATTAATAATTGACAAAGTTCTAATTGAAAATTTTAGATTATTTGAAAATTTAGAATTTGAATTGCATGAAAAACTCACAATATTTATTAGTGAAAACGGTGCAGGTAAAACTACGTTACTTGATGCAATATCAGGTAACCTTAATTATTTTACCGATTTCATTAAGAAAAACGTCATCAACACAAATCTTCCACGATTAGGAAAAAATTATTTTCCAAATCAATCCGACGATTTTCGAGACTTGTCAAAGCCAATTATTGTTAACATTGTTTTTAATGCCGGCTATTTTGATGAAAACGATGAACGAATTGTAGAAGATAAAGAAAATTTAGTTCAATCGCTTTTGGATATAAACAGAAATGGCATTTTAACCTATAATGCAAACCTTAAAGCCGAAAAGGATATATTGACTACTGACATAATTCAGCAAAGTATTGCAATCACTTATTTATTGAACAAAGAATTTTCGTTACCAATATTGGTATATTATCCTTGTAATTTTGCAAAAACAAAATCTGACAATAATTTGGCTAAACCATTTAATCAATTTAGTATATGGGATAATGCATTAAATGGCGAGGCAGTTGATTTTTCAGATTTTGCAAATTGGTATAAATTTCTTATAAATAAATCAAATGCTGAAGGTAAAGAAAGTCGGTTGCAACAGAATATTAAAAAAGCTGTCTTATCGATTATGAACGATGAGGGGTATGATAACTTTACCGAATTCAATTTGAATTTTGATAGTTTTCCGGAAGAATTAGTATTATTTAAATTAGGGAAAAATTTGAAATATAATCAATTATCATCCGGAGAAAAACAATTATTGATACTAGTTTCCGATATAACTCGACGGCTTTGTATAGCAAACCCCAATACAAGCAATCCGCTCGAAGGGCAAGGTATTGTTCTAATTGACGAAATTGATTTGCACTTGCACCCCAAATGGCAACGTAGGATTCTTCCCAAACTCATGGAAACATTTCCGAATATTCAGTTTATTGTAACAACACATAGCCCAAATTTACTTAGCTGTTTCGACAGAAAACATCTGCGAATTTTAAGAGATGGCAAAATTGTTAATGCCCCATTTACCAAAGGTCGCGATGTTAATTCTATTACAGAAGAAGTATTTGATATTGAAGAAAGACCGATTGAATACAAAAACAAAATTTCGCAGTTTTACAGTGTGCTAAATGAAAATACAGAACTTGCGCGCAAAATATTAGACGATCTTAAAAAAGATTTTGGCGAAACAGATGCCGAAATAATTAGGGCAATGTCGTACTTAGAAATCTTTTAATTTTATGAAGCATATTCGTAAAAAAATAGCTAACGAACCTGCATCGTTACACGATTATAGAAATAATACACCAAACCCAACATACAACGGCGGCGGCTTTAATGCAATTGAACTTAAAAAAGCATTGCTTGAGGAGCAAGGTTATATTTGTGCTTATTGCATGGGACGAATAAGTTTGGACACTAATGAGCGCGGACAACCCAATGTTGTGGTAGAACATCTATTTCCTCGGGAAAGTTACCCTGAGCGTGAATTGGATTATATGAATATGTTGGCAGTTTGCACCGGGCTGCATGAAACCTTTCCCGACAGAGCAAAAGTGCATCATTGCGATAAAACAAAAGGCAACGATGGTAAAATGAACGGTACAGTTGTACTTCGAAAATTAAACCCATTATCGAAAACAACTTGCGAGGATTTAATTGATTATACTGCAGAAGGTTTAATCAAATCTAAAACAGCCGATGCCGATGTAGAACACGATATAAATGTTGTGCTAAACCTTAATAATCAATATTTAGTAAGAAACAGAAAGCTTATAATAGACCAAGCAAAAGGAATGCTAATTGAAGAAAAGCCCGATAAAAATTGGACTAAAGAGTTTTTTGAAAAACATATTGAAATATGGCAAACAAAATACGATGGAAAACATCGAATATACTATATGATAGCAGTTTGGTTTTTGAATCGGCTTAAAGCGAATTCAAAATACAAATAGTCTATATTCGGTTCGATTAGCCGATTGAATTTCAAAATATTAACAACAGTAAATTAACATGAAATACCTATTTCTCTTCACCATAAGCCCCGTGCAGGCATTTATTGCGCAAGCCCGTAAAGCACAAGATTTATATGCCGGTAGCCAATTATTGTCGGATTTAGTTCGCTGCGCTATTGAAGTTTTATTTGAACAAAAGCAAAATGCCGAAATTCGTTTTCCGGCAAAATGGATGAATGAAACAGCAGCTTTGCCAAACCGATTTCTTGCAGAAATTGAATGTAATGAAAACGAAGCAAGCAAAATAGGCAAAATTGTTCAAGATGCAGTACAAGCAAAATTTAAAGATATTGCAGATAGAATATTTCAAGAGTATTGCAAAGGACAAGCAAAACCTGAAAATTTCGATTTTCAAATAGCAAACCATTTAACAATAAATTGGATTTTCGAAAATTTAGAAAGCAAAACATATTTAGATGCCTTTCAAAATATTGAAAGCAATTTGGGTGCAATCAAAAATATGCGACAATTCAATCAATTACCAAAAAGTGAAAAAGGTCGTAAAGATAGTTTGACTGGTGAATTAAATGCTTTGTTCTTTAATAAGAATGGAAAACCAAATGCTTTTACTGAAAACGCAATTGAAATAAAAGTATTATCAAATTATTTATCTAAAGGTGAGGGACTTTCAGCAGTTAGTTTTATGAAACGATTCTATAAAGATTTTAGCTTCCCTTCAACAGCAAAAATTGCTCAATTAGATATTCTTGATGAAATTGAAAAACAAAGAGAATTTATTGTATTCAAAAATATATTTCAAAATAATTTTGACTATCAATTACTCTATAAGGAGAACTTAACCGAAGAATATTTAAAAAAACACGATTTGCAAGTAAATCATGGAGGTTTACAATTTGTAACAGACTGTTTTAATAAAATTCAATTTCAGAAAGACAACAAACAAAAAAAATATTATGCAGTTTTAGTTTTCGATGGCGACGATATGGGTAAATGGCTTTCGGGAGAACCTTTAAAAGATGTAAAAAATGATGATACAATACTTAAAAAATACCATTTTACGGTTTCCGAATTATTAGCTGGATTTGCCGAAAAAGCAAAAAACTATGTTGATAATGAAAAGATAGGTAGAACCATATATGCCGGCGGCGACGACTTTTTGGCTTTACTTAATTTGGATAATATTTTTGAAACATTAATTCTTTTGCGTAAACTCTTCGATGATGAAGTTAACTTAAAACTAAAAGGCGAATTTTCACAAATTAATAAAGGCGAACCGCTAACATTTTCCGCCGGAGTAACCATTGCGCACTACAAAGAGCCGCTTGGGGAAGTACTAAATAGAGCTCGAGGATTGGAACAAAAAGCTAAACTAATAAATGATAAAAATGCAGTTGCAATATCGGTAATGAAACATTCCGGTGAAATGCAGGAAATGGTCATAAAATGGGGAGATTCCATAAATATTACCCGAAATATTGACAATATATCGGAAATATTGGAATTGATAAAGAAAAAAGATTTTAGCCCTGCATATATAGCGAACATGAATAAAGTTTTCGAAATTTTCAAAGAAAAACAAAAAAACGGAATTGATAATTTCAAAGAAATTTTCAGAACAGAAACGTCAAGATTAGTAAAGCGCTCATGTTTACAGAAGGAAAATAAAATGGTTGGCATAAAAGATTTAACCGAAAACATTTTCAATATTTACGATTCGTCTGTAATTGATGAAACGGGCTTAACTAATCTATTGGAAGTTTTAAATATCATTGATTTTATATATCGTAAAGCCTAAAAATATGAAAATTAAAATAACTGCAATCGATACATTATTTTTTAGAGATGGTAAACCATTTTCAATGGGAGAAGACACCTGGGCAACAGGTATCTTTCCGCCTCTACCATCGGTTTTTTATGGAATGCTACGTACAACTTATGCCGCGCAAAACAATATTCCTATAGATGCAATTGAAGAAAAGACAAAGGATTTAAGAATTGTTTCAATCCTTTTACAATATAAAGAAAATTGCATTTTTCCGTTTCCTGCCGATATGTACTCTATATATAAATTAGCAAAAGATAAAAAATCTTTGGTTCTAGAAATTGCTGATAATGAATATATATCAAATGTCGATATTGAATATTACCCAAATATATTAAAAACTTCTAATGATTACAAAAAGGAAAAAGTGAAAGAATATTTTGGGAAAGCTTTTTTAAATGAAGAAACCAAGGAATTTTCACAATACCTACTGAATAGTAAGAAAGAATATTACTTTGAAAAATACAGCGATTATTTATTTTCTGAAGCCAAAATAGGGATTGGGAAAGATTTTCATACCAATATTACTTCCGAAGGAAAGCTTTATAGAGTTGGAATGCTAAGATTAGAGGATTTTAGTTTTATAGTTCATTTTGAAGGTCTTGTTCTTGAGAAAAAAGGATTAATGAAAATGGGTGCCGAAAATAAAACGGTTCAATTTTCTGAAATAATTCAATCCGAAATTGAGCTACCCGAAATTAACACGACCAAAGTAAAAATTTACCTTTCAACACCTGCAATTTTCGAAACAGGTTCAATGCCTGAATTTATCAAGGAAGGAAATTATGAAGGAATAAAATTCAAATTTATTACCTGCGCAATTGGAAAACCAATTTATATTGGTGGCTTCGATATGCAAGGAAATAACGGAAAGGGATGTCCAAAACCTATGAAAAAGGCAGTACCTGCCGGAAGCGTTTACTATTTGGAAACTAATAGTATAGAAGATGCAAGAAAAATGGCGTTTAAAATACACGGTAAATCTATAGCCGGAATTGCCGAAGAATACGCAAAACAAGGTTTTGGAATTTGTTATTGTGGCACTTTTTAAATTATTACAAATGAAAAAAATTATAACAACTGTAGGAACTTCTTTAATAACAAATGCTATTGAAGATGAAAATATAAAACTTAAAAAAAGTATTTATGATGAATTAAAAAATAAAAAATACTCGGACATTAATAATGCTGGTGTACTGAATTATATTAATCCATTAAAAACGAGTTTAGATAAAATTTATTCTAGCGGTCCGAATATTTCTGCTGAAATAGCAAGTATTATAAAAATTTCAGAACAAGAAAAAGACCATATTGAAGTCTATTTAATTGCTACCGATACAATTCTTTCGCCAATTTGTGCCGAATATGTACAAAAATGGTTTACGGTTAATAAAGTTGAGAATATTGATAAGGTATTTTTTGAATACAGCCCAAAATTTATAATTGAAAAACTACAAGTAAAGTTAAAAACCGATTTTGAAAAAGACGGCTTAACTAACTTATTTTCAAGAATTAGAGATATCGCAGCTTCTTATTGGGATAATTGTATTCTAAATATTACCGGTGGATACAAATCCTTAATTCCTTACATGACAATTATTTCGCAAATTAATAAAATACCGGCATACTACAATTTTCAAGAAACAAAAGACGACAAGTTTGATTTATTAAAAATTCCTAATGTTCCTATAAATATCGATTTTTCGTTGTTTGAAAGATACAGGAATAGGCTCTTAACAGACATTATAAGTATTGACAAAGCAACCGATTACGATTTTTTAAATGAATTAGGTTCGTTGTTGGAACCTGTTGAAAATAATGAAACCATGTTAACAGCTCTTGGGCTTGAATTATGGGAAAAGTATAAGGAAAAATTTTTTCTGTTCTATTGTTCTGAAGAGGTTTATTTAGAGTTTTCAAAACAAAAAGATATACAAAGAATTTTTGTAACCAAATTTCATTCAAAACTTGAACGGGATAGTAAAATTAAACCTGAGCTACAGCACAAATCAGTATTTAAAGATGGAAATAACAATAATCGAATCTATTATTTTGAGCATAATAGTTGCGTTTATGTTTATAAAACCTTTGAAAATCATGCAATGCATGAAAGTTTTTTGTTAACACCATTTAATGAAAATATTAAAAAAGGGATCATTGAAAACTCAAAACCATATAAAATACAAATTACAAAATAAACATAACTATGTACAGAAAAGCGAATTTATTGTTTCTGTTAAACGAAACACCATTACATGCCGGTAGCGGCGACAGCCTTGGAATTGTAGATATGCCTATTCAGCGCGAAAGGCATACAAGTTTTCCGAAAATTGAAGCATCGAGTTTAAAAGGAAGTATGCGCGAACATTTTGAAAGGGCAGTACAAAATGAAAATGACCCACAAATTTTGGCTGCTTTCGGCGACGAAGGTAAAAATGGTGAAGGTTCGAAAGCCGGTGCTTTAGGTTTTACCGATGCCCGATTATTACTTTTTCCAATAAAATCGATGCGAGGAATTTTTGCATGGATAACTTGCCCTAAAATAATAGGCAAATTTAATGATGAATTGAAATTAGCCGGTCATACGGAACAATTCAACATTCCCAAAGGAATTCGAACTGCAATAGGCAACGATTTGACTTTAAACAATGATAGTATTATATTAGAAGAGTATTCTTTTAAAGTGAATAAGAATGCCGGAGAGAAAAACGAAATAAATAAACTCGGTGAATGGCTTTCAATTCAATTATATAATGGTAAAGGCTACTTTGCCGAAAAATTAATGACTGATATTGTAGTTTTAGATAACGATGATTTTAAAGACTTTGTAAATCTTTCTACTGAAGTTATTACCCGAACACGAATTGATAATGAAACGGGAACGGTTGCCGATGGCGCTTTATTTACCGAAGAATACTTACCGGCAGAAGCTTTAATGTATTCGCTTGTGCTTACAGCACCCGAATTTACAGCAGAAAAAGATGTAAACAAAAAGATATTTGCATCGGAAGAAAAATTAAAGAAATATTTTTCAGACACAATCAAAAAAAATGATGTTTTGCAAATTGGAGGCAATGCAACACTTGGCAAAGGTATTACAAGAGCTAGATTTGTAGAATCAAAAGAAGGAGGAACCAAATAATGGCATTACCAAAAACATTAGAACAAGGAAGAGCTGAGTATGCATACAAATGTGCAGAAAAAGGTAAAGATTATGGTTCTGATTATAAGTCGTATGTGAAAAAGATTCCAATGCTTATTAAAACAAACGGACTTGGTGCTACAATGGCATTTGTCTTTTCAAAAAGCAAAGGTAAAGACGACAATGCTTATGGCTTAATTTACAAACAAGTATCGGACTGGGTAAGCAAAGAAAAAGAGCTTTTAAATTTTGAAAATCATAATTTTGCAAAAAAATTGACAGAAATTGATAGCGCCGAATACCGTTTTATTACAATCGAAGTTTTGGCATTATTTAATTGGCTAAGGCGTTTTACCGAAGGTTTAATAACAAAAGATTAAGCTATGGAAAAAGGGAGTATAAAAATAAAAAATTCCGGTAGTGCAGAATTAAAAAAAGCTAATGGAAAGTGGGTACCTATTCCAAAAACTTTTGATTTAATAGTTTACATTCCGGAATCTGGGTCAAAAACGGTCGATTGTGATTATGAAATAGATGAAAACGGCGTACCAAAAAAGATAATTATTGGTGGTATTAATATTGAATTTAATAAATTACTTATTGAAAGAAAGCAAGCCACTGAGACAAAGAAACAAGCTGAAGTAGAATTAAATAAAAAAGAAGAAATTGAAAGAAAAGCAAATAAGGAATTAATTGAATTTCTTAAAGATGATTTTGTCGATATTAATAAAGCATTCTTACCTAATGATAGTCGAAAGATTTTAATAAATAATGCTGTATTAGGGGATAAATGGAGGGTTTCTAATTTTAGCCTTAAACTTAATAAACTTGCAAGGTATGAAGGTGAAAAATTTCAATTCTTTAAAACGGAAAAAGGTAAAATCGAATTTCAACCAAAACATCATTTTGATATTGATTTAATTTCAGAAATTCAAAATAAAAATTTGAAACTGGCAGAATCGTTAATTTCCAAAGAAAACCTTTTTGTTAAAACATTAAAGCCCGATTGGCGCATGGTAGTTGGATTAGGTAGTGAATCTGTCTATGAAACTTCTATGACATTGCACCATATTTATGGTATTCCATATATTCCGGCGAGTTCAATTAAGGGCGTCGTTAGAAGTTGGATAATTATGGAATATTTCGGAAATCCCGAAATGTATAAGTACTTTCCAAAAGAACAAGTTGATTTCCCATTGGTAAATGCAGAGTTTAGAGCATTAACAGAATCTGAAAGTTTCTGCAAAATATTTGGTTGTCCGAGAGAAATAAAAGCGGTAAAATTCGAAAATAATAAACCTGTTTTTCTTAAGGACAGAAGAGGAAATGAAACTGAAAAATATGAGAAAGAGAAAAATGCCAAAGGCGTTGCAATAAAAAACAAAAAAGGTGAATCTACCGAGCATATTGGTATAGTTATATTTTTTGATGCATTCCCAACTGAATCGCCAAAAATTGAGCAGGATATAATGAATGTTCATTATCCAAAACATTATGGCGGTCCAGATGCACCAACGGATACTCAATCGCCCATACCTATTCCGTTTCTAACCGTAAAAGACACGGAATTCCAATTTATTATTGGTTCGAAGAAAGAGCCAACGAATAATTTTTATATCGGTAAGACGAAAGATGGAAAAGATAAAACTATAGACATTTGGCTCAAGGAAGCCCTCGAAATCCACGGCATCGGTGCCAAAACCGCCGTAGGTTATGGTCGAATGAAATAACCGTAATTCTGCAACCATCGGTTGCAGAATTTCTTTCAATCCAAAGCCAAAAACAAAAAGCAATGCACTTAGAAGAACCAATATACAAAAATTTCTTAACCGACATAAAGCACCGCATACGGTCGGCGCAATATGCCGCGCTTAAAGCGGTAAATAAGGAGCAAATTCAGCTTAATTGGGATATTGGCAAAAGTATTGTCGAAAAACAAGAACTGTTGGGCTGGGGCAAATCGGTAGTAGCGCAACTCT
>JAIFNC010000008.1 GCA_020047935.1 Bacteroidota bacterium | reverse complement strand
ATGGGTTTTTGTTTACCAATTGCCAACTTAGGCCGTTTATTGCCATGCTTCGGCTAGGCTCAGCATCCGGGTAATAGGCTGCGTATTCTCCAAAAGAGCCACGCCCCGGCGTTACAAGAGAGCCACGCCCCGGCGTTACAAAAGAGCCACGCCCCGGCGCGGCTGTACGAGCATATTCCATGGTTCTGAGCTTTTGTAGGGCGGTGTTGTACATAAATTTTATTCGCTATTTGTCCAATCTTCTATTTCCAAGTTTTCAATGCGTTCGAAATGCTTGCTGTTATTGGTTACCAATATAAGTTTATTAGCCAAGGCGGTTGCGGCTATCAGCAAATCAAAATCGTCGACGGGTGTTCCGAGTCGTTGTAAACGGACTTTTTCTTTGGCGTAGATCTGCAACACGTTTGTTAGTAGCAATACGGCAATATTTTTTTGAATTTCATCAACTATTTTCGTTTTTTCCGGCGGATTGTTGCTTTTTTCGGCACCGAAATATAGCTCGGCTATGGTAATTTCCGAAACAAAACAATTTTCTAACCCAATGTCGGCAATTTTTTTGTTCAAATTAACCATTCCTTTTAAAAGAATATAATAATATTGGTATCGAGCAAGTATTGTTTCATAATTCTTCAATGGTTCGGTTTGTTGTTCGCGAGTTACGGAGTTGGGCAATAAGGTCATCGGCACTTGTTTCGTCGTGCCATGCGCCAAATAAATGCGCTACCGATTTTTTCTCTTGAGCAACCACCGTAATTAACGATTTAGAAATTAGCTCGATAATTTCCAATTGTATTTCGGGTTTTAGGTATCGTATTAAATTAAAATACCTTAGACTTATTATTGAACTTGAATTCATTGGTTAATGTGTTAATTTGCATTGTCTGAAATCTGATATCTGAACTCTGACATCTGACTTCTGTTTTCTGCCTTCAAATATACGCAAAGTTTTTTTAATTCTTAACCACCAAAAGCACAAAAAATTGTACGAGGTAAAAAGTACGATGTACGATGTGCCTACCGGGAAATTCTAAAATGAAAACCCGCTTTCGCAATGCAAATAAGCGGGTTTTTCGGTTGTTTTTTATATTGAAAAACTATATTATAGAACATAGCTTCAAAAACCAATACTAACTTGCTGTACAATATATATTTAAACAAAATCTAATGATATTCTTCTTTTAAGAATAATTCCACTCTTTGAGTTTTGTTCGATTTATTTTTTTCATAAATATTAAAGAAGAAAGTTCGATTTTTCTTAATAATTTTTCTAATATTTATAAAATAATCTTCAGCAAAATAGCCATCAACAAATTGAGAATACTCCAAATATCGAATTAGAAAATTTTTCTTACCTAACACACAATTTGATAACCATAAATCATTAATTTTTCTAAAGGCCTCATTAAATAAATTATCTTTACTATAGTCTAATTTTATAAAATTTAAATATTCACCGTTTGAAACGGGTATACAATAATATAATAGATCTTTATTAGGAACTTTTTTTTTAATAAGAATTTCAACCAAACTATCTAAAGATTGTGAATAATTATTTCGAATGCTATCGCAATTTACTGTTTGGCAATACGATGATTCAAATATAGAAAGTATAAGAATGGTAAAAAATATTTTAATCATAAAAATATTAATTAACGATTTATTGTATTTGCACATTTGTTATTGGCTTAATTAGCTCAATTTGAGGATTAGGTGTACCTGGCGTTAAAGAATTTATTTGATTAGAATAATCAGACTCTCTATTATTTTGAACAATAAGAACGGTTAATGAACCATACTCATTTATTGCATCTACAATTGCATCAAATCCTTCCGGTTTTACTCTAATACACCCATTAGTTTTTCTACCGGTTTCCCAATTTGAACTTTCACGACCAGCATGGACTCCCATTCCAGTCCTTGGATTGCCGGTAGTTGACTCAATAAAATCCTCTGCTCTAAATATTCCCCCGCTTCCATACCAGCCATTATCTGAATCCTTCAAAGCATTATTGTCATCAACTGCATCACCATGCATATGTGGCGTTTGAGTATCCTGCATTTCATAAACCCCATCTTCCCACTTACCATTAGAGCTGGAAGCAACCATATTTTTAGCATCAAATGACGTAATAAATGCATCATCGCTAAAGTCGTCTGGTGTATCATTATCATCAAATATGGACATAGTTCCTGTATTATCGTTTGAAGTGTTGTTATTAAACACTAAATATGGATTTTCCAACATCCCATCCGGGTCAATAAATCTCAACGGGTTGTCATAAGCATAGCGGTATGGACTCCATTTTCTATTTACTTCCGCCAGCGGGTCAATACTCCACCATCTTCCCACCGTCGCATCGTAATACCTTGCGCCGTAGTCGTGCAGGTTCATGTTTAGTTGGGTGTGCAGTTCTTTGCCGTTGTATAGGTATGGGTTTTTGTCGGGGTCGTTTTCGTTTACTAATTGCCAGCTTAGGTTGTTTATTGCCATGCTTCGGCTACGCTCAGCATCCGGGTAATAGGCTGCGTATTCTCCGAAAGAGCCACGCCACGGCGTTACAAGAGAGCCACGCCCCGGCGTGGCTGTACAAGCATATTGCATGGTTCTGAGCTTTTGTTGGGCGGCGTTGTACATGTAAAATTTCAACTTATTGAATTTTGAACGGCGCAGCCCTCACCGAAGGTAATGAGTAAATTCTTCATTTATCGTTTATCATTTATCGTTCATAGTTTATCATTCATCATTATTTTCCAAATATACGCAAAGTTTTCAATTTTTAAACAATAGATTTGAGATTTCAAAGGTGTCTGTCGGAAACAAAAAATGCGCTAACCGGTTTAGAACTGTTCAGCGCATTTTAAAAGATATACGAGTGCGATAAAATTATTTTTTAATAAAAATAAAATCGCCGCCTTCGTCGCCAACGTTTTGTATGGTTCCGTATTGCGGTATGGTTGGGCTGTTGTTTAAAATGGCAGGGCGCATGTGGCTAAACAGCTCGCTGGCTGCCATAAATCGTTTATCGGTTTCGGTTAAGGTTTTTATTAAATACCGTGTAAAAACGCTTTTGTCGGGTACTTCTTCCAAGGTTCCGCTGGTCATGGCTTTGCGGCTTGGCAGGTTGTACAATTTGGTAATGGCAAGCTCCGCCTCGGCAAAGGCGCTGCGGGTTTTAAATATACCACCGCTAAAACATGCATCGGCTATTAGCAGCGTATGGTTCGAGTTTATTGCCGACACCAAATCCTTAATGGTGCTGTTCGGTATCCAGTTCGAAGTGCTTGCTTTTTTTGCATCGGTAGGCAGCCAATAGCCTAAATCTTTGGCTTTGTCCCAATAACCGTGTCCGGCGTAAAACACCAACAAATTATCGTTTTTGGTTATTATTTTGCTTAACGAGTCGAAAGTATTAATAATTTGTTCGCGCGTTGGGTTGTACAATTTTATGGTATTTTCTTTTTCGAACGTATAGGTCGAATTTAGCAAATTCACCAACCCTTCCGAGTCGGAAATCGGAAAATCGAGGTCGTTTAGCGCATCATCGGTATAGGTTTGTGCAGCAATTACCAAGGCGTAATATTTCATTTTGCTCATTACCGCTTCGGTAATAGGTTCGTTGTACATAATTTCATACGTTTCGCTTGCGGTGTTCATGTTTTTGTCGGCAGCTTCAACGGTAATTATATTGGCGCCTTTGTTCAACTTTATCGACACATAAAATCTGTTTTCGGTAAGTTCGGCAAGTATGCCGTTTACTTTTACCCACTCAACGCCGGCTTTGTCGGTTGCAGTTCCTCTAATTTCGAAATCGGGTTGTTCAACCACCGGTCTAAAACCGCGAACCAAAGGAGTATTTTCAAGTTTAATTTCCGGAGCAGAGAAATCGGACAACATTGCTTCCAAGCTTGTAGGATTGCTTAAGGCAAAACGCTTGGCAATGTTTGGTTTTTCCAATAAGTTAAATACAAAACTTACATTATCAACCGTAAGTTTGTCGGTATAGGTAAAGGTAAGTTCCTTATTGTTGGTTATTTCAATGTAATCTTCGTTGTCGAAAGCTGCCGTTTTAATTGTTTCTTTGGGTTTAATTTGCACACCCGACTTATGCAAAAAAACAGGTTCTGCTTCGCCCTCAATGGGGTTCATATTATCGTCTACCTTTTCGAGGGTAAATTTTAGGCTTACTTTTTGGTTGCCGCCGGTACTGCGCTTAACGCTAACTCTAACATTTTTTCCGGTTTCGGAAATAAGTACTTGTTCTTGTGCTTGGCCAACTAAGGTTAGCAAGGTTAATAAAAATGCAAAATAATATCCTATATTTTTCATTGGTGAATATTTTTAAAATAAAATCAATTTTAACTATTTATACCTAATACCGTTTAGTTATTTAGCAAATGAATTGGAACGCAGATTTAGCGAATTTTCAAACGCGGATAAACGGCTATTTTAATAAAAATCTGCGTGCATCGGCGTTATCAGCGTTCCAATTTTTAACTAAACAACCTTGGTTTCTATTTCAGTAAACGATAAAGCAAACTTACTTTTAAGCCCATGGCTTTTTGGCTAAAGGTTGTAGACTCGGGTTTAATGGCCATATAGTCGGAACGGTAAGAATTATCGGTACTAAACATTGCGTTTATGCCGGTTTGGTAAAATGCCGCACCACTAACCGACATCCGAGTGCCAAGCGGCAAAACAACCCCGGCAGAAATATTCGAACTTATTGCAATATGCGGCTGACTTATAGCCATTTCGGAATTTATATCTTTGTAAACAAAACCGTATTCGGGCAGGTTGTACAACGTTAAGTTAATATCGGGGTAGTAGCCTTTTAGTTCGCTGTTGCCGTTGGCGGTAACTGTGCCGGCTACCATGGTCGAAATTTCGAAACCGGCGCGCGCAAATGCATGCAATTTAAGCACATTTCCCAACCTATATTCGGCAAAAACGGGTATGCCTACAAAGGTAAATTGGGTTTTTTCGGTTACTGCCGAATTAAATACCGGTACATACAAGTCGCCGTCTTTATCGGTCAATTTGCTACTGCTCCAATTTGGTTTTATTTCTGAACTGATATTCATACTAACCGAAACACGGTTTGCATTTAATCCAACGCCTACACCCAAACTTCGACTTAAATTATAAATGGCACCAATTCCGGTTTCGTAGCCCGGAGTGGTAAATTGGTAGGCATCGAGCGCTGTGTACGGCATTTCGTCGGTTGTTACGGTATTGCTTTTAAAAGCGGCGCCTAATTCGGTTTGAATATACTTATAGTTTATAAGCGGCAACAATTCAGGCTTTTGTTTGCTAATGTAATCGGCACTGAAATCGTAAAAAAGCCCTCCTATTTTAGCAAACGAAACCACCAAATATAAGGTATTTTTACTTCGGTATACTTTTTTTTGTTTATTGAAAGCTATAACTGTGCGTTCTAATTCAATAACTTGGCTAATACGAACGGCACCTTTATATTGCAAGCCGAAATTGCTAAACGGTTCTTTATACACCGTTTTAATGTTTATACCCGAAAATTTTTGTTTTAGTACCATCAAATACTGCTCAAGCTTAATTTGCTCGGGCAAGCTGTCGGTTAGGTCGTTAAAAATTAAGGTTTTCATACCCGAACTGTTTAATTTGCCAAATTCTTTATAAAAATCGCTCGAAAAGAAAATTTGGTTCGAGTTTATATCGCTGTACGAAATATAATTGTACAGAAATTCAAGCATTTTATTCTGAATATGTTCTTCGCCGGCATTGCTCAGGTTCTGTGCTTTTACAGGATAGGTGCCGCAAACCGACACCATTACTGCAATAAATATTAATTTATGTATTTTGTTCATCGCTGTTATTCAATTATAAGTTTAGCAAAACTATTGGTTTGCCCTTGGTTTTTAATTTGTAGAAAGTATATTCCGGGTGCAAGTCGGTTGTTCAAATTTAATTCGAACCGATTGGCTCCGGCAGGTAAATGTTCCGTGTACAGTATTTTGCCCGAAATATTTGCAATTTCTAACCTGCTGCCCAAGGTTTGAACCTCTTCGAACTCAATTACAACATTTCCTGCCGACGGGTTCGGATATAAGCGAACTTGGTTGGCTGCCAGATTTTCGATACCGGTTACACTGCCATACGGGTACGAGTCGGTAAAACAATTATTTGGGTTGAAGCTTCGGCAAAAATAACTTGCATTGCCGTCAATACTGCCCGCATTGTAAAACTGCTTGGTTTCACCCGGTATTTCTTGGTTGTTTTTAAACCACTGAAACGAAATTGGTTTATTGTCTTCAACATACAAAATACTCGAAGCTTTGGTATGCACTTGCATTTTATCGGGAGCACTGCCTTTATTGCTAAGCTTATACACCGTTTCGCGAGTGCAATTGTTTAAGGTTGAAGTTTGAACAAGTTTTAAACCCGGAGTACTGTATTTCGACCAGTTTACGGTTATTGTTTCGTTAAATTCGCTGCCTATTAGCGTACCATTGGTTACCACCCATTTAATTGCTGCATTGGCTATCGGCACGGTGCTAAACTTGGTGTCGTACTGACCCAAACATAATTCGGTTGGGCCGCTAATAACCGCTTGCTCGGGTTTGGGGTTTACGGTTATGGTTACGTTGTTTTCGGATTTGCAACCTCTGCCATCGACAAAAACCGCTTTATAAGCAGATGTTTTTGTATTGGTGAATTTATATACACTGCCAATTTTTGTAACTTGCTCCGAAGGCTCCCATGTTAGATTTGCACTCGAAAATGGGGTAAGTTGGGTAAACCCGCCTTCGCAATATATTCTGCTGCCTGCAAAAGTAGTGTCGGGCAACGCATAAACTCTATAAAAAACAGAAGCTTCATTTCCTATACAATTGCCAATTTTTTGAGATGCATAAACCCAAAAATCGCCGGCTTCGGTGGTTGGAGGTGCATAAGAATTGCCGGTTGCCACAATTTTGGGTGATGCCGGATTTACATACCATTGAATATTCTGACCTTGTGCAATTAATGCTTTTTCTGCGTCGTTTTGACAAAAGTCCGGAACTGTAACTACCGGCGGATCGACAATTTGATTCGATTCAAGCAATACTGTGGTGTTTTTGGAACAACCATTATCGGCTTTAACCGAAACATGATAAAAGCCGGCATTCAAATTCGTAAAAATTGAATTTACTTGATATGTTTTTCCGGAATCAATTGAATATTCCAAATTTAATGCAAGCGATTGTGTAATTTTAATGCTTCCGTTATTTAAAAAGCAATCGGAGGTATTAGTGCTTTGAATGTCAACTACCGGAGTCTGCAAAATAGTAAGATTTAACGGAACCAATTCCGAAATGCAATTGACGTTAGTATGAGCTATAAGATATTTGTAGGTTCCTGCTTTAAAATTGGTTACACCAACAGTTCCTCTTGTAAACTTGTAATTATCGGCAGTTTCAAAATACCAATTTGTGTTTTCATTCTCAAGCTTAATTATAGCCTCCGGCCAAATATTGCAAAAGGTGTAGTTTTGTGGTTCGGGTGCCGGCAATTTTTCATCCGAATCAATTGTTATCGAAATGGTTTTACTGCAAAATTTATCGGTTATCATATAAATACTTTTGATTCCGGCACTTAAATCAGTAATAGCATTCGCCGGATAAAATGAAACCCCGCCATTAGTAGAATATTTAAGCGTTGTTCCGGCAGTACTTAAATTGTTAAAAGTTATTGAGGCATCAATCGATTCGCAAGTAGTAGCATTTGTTTTTTCGAAACTTACATTCGGGCTTTCGTTAACCGTTAATTTTACTTGAACTAACGCGCTTCGGCAATCTTCAACCACTTGTGCAACAAAATAAGTATAAATGCCGGCATCGGCAATGTTCTGAATTAGCGATTGCGATTGCTTGATAAACAGTTTATTAGCATCGTACCACTCTAAATTAGTACCGTTGGCTGATAAAGTAACATCTTTACCGCTGCAAATTTCGAAATTTTCTGTTGTAGGAGTTACTGTTGCATCTTTGCAAGCGTCTATTTCGAACATTTGCTCATTGCTCCAGCTGCCGCCTACAAAACTATTACTTACCGCTTGCACTTTCCAATAGTAAGTACCCGATTTCATTTTATTCAAAATAAACGTTTTAGCCATGCCTGCATTTCCCATACCAAACACCTTTAAATAGCCGGTTTCGGTATTAGCTGCGGGCATTACAATGGTATCGGTTGCGCTGCGTACAAAAATATTATACGAATTCGAATTTACTGCATCCGACCAAGTAAAAGTGGCTGTTTTTAGACTGGTAGAAACACTAAAATTAGTTGGAATTTCAGGTTTATTTTGTACATTACTTGAATTGTTCTTATAAATTTTAGTGTATTTAACACCATTCAGCAGACCGGTTAATGCTATATCGACGTTTTGGTCGTTATTATAATCGCCAATGCTGATTCTTCCGTCCCCTATTTGTTTAAATTCTACTCCGTTTTCAATTTCGAAACCGGTTCCGGTATTTTTAAACAAGGCAGTTAGTGTTTTATTTGTTTGAAAACCGGAGCAAAGCACATCTATTTTTCCATCGTTGTTATAATCTATCCACTCGGCATAGCCAATATTGGCATCGCCAAGGTCAACAACTGCTGTTTCCAGCAAAACTGTAGATGTAAAAGTTTTATTGCCGTTGTTTTTATAAACCACCACCTTTCCATTGCCTCGGGTAACTAAAATATCTGGGTATCCGTCGGCATTATAATCGGCAAATGAACTGTTAGCAGCCAAACTATAAATATCACTTGTACCTACCAATACTGAATTTATAAAAGTACCCGATTTATCGTTTTCGTAAATTTTTATTCCGGAATAATTGTTAGGAATACCTCCATCTAAAAAAATATCCAAATAACCGTCGTTATTATAATCGAACCATTTTGCAAATCCTACAAAATCAATAAGCGGATAACTTGCATTAAAATCGGCATGCATAATATTGGGGTTTTGCACACTAAACAGTCCATTATCGTTACGAATCACGTATAATCGATATTCAGCTCCTTGAAAACTTGCCAACAAGTCTAAATCACCATCGTTATCGTAATCTCCCCAATCGGCTGAGATGATAGCACCAAATAATCCAACACCAAAATTAATTCGTTCAAAACTTATACCTTTGTTGTTCTTAAACAGAAAGTACTCTGTTTCGTTTTGGGCTGCGCCGGTATAAAACAAATCTAAAAAGCCATCGTTGTTATAATCTATCCATTCCTGTTTTCCATTAATCAAAAACTGATCAGGATAGTTAAAAACATCGACAAACACATTTGAACCGGGCAGTAAAACAAAATTATTGTTTCCTAGGTTGCTGTACAATTCGGTAGAAGGCGAACCCTGAGTATCGTAACCTGAAGTTACTAAATCCACATCGCCGTCGTTGTCAAAATCGCCCCATTTTACGGAACCTGCATTTTTCTGTTGAATTGAAGTAATATTCATTTCGGAAAATATAGGCGGGGTGCTAAATAAAATCACCGACGAATATTCTGAAGAACCCGTATTGCTTTTTGCTTTTATTCGGTACATAAATTTGGCACCCATAGCCAACTCTTTATCTTCAAACACATTAGAACCATCACAAACTTCGGCAACTTGTACATAGTTTGCATCGGCCTGTAGTTTTCGTTCAATTACAAAGCAAGTTTCGTTATCGGAATTATCACTCCACGAAAATTTAATTGAAGTAAAGGAAGAAGGTAATTGTACTAAAGCAGATGGTGGCGAAATTATATCGTTGGCACTCGAAATAAATGGCACAAAATCTACTGTAGCCACATTACTATCGTCCCAAAAATCATAAATAGAGGCGTTAATTTCCGATTCTGCCGATGTGCCCCAATAGTTATTGGTTGCAACAAGGTTATTGGCATCGTTATAAGTTACTTTCAAATTTATTCCGTTTCCAAATAATTTGTTGTATTTAAACAAACTAAGCGGATTTGGTGAACTTACACCTATTTGAGCATTGTTCGAAATAGTACTGTAAGTAATTGTTGCGTGCCCACCGTTTATAATACCGATTGCATTATTATCAATCACCGAATTTTTTATTTCGGAATTAAAAATAATATTTATACCTGTACCTGTATTATGGTGCACGTTGGTTTTTTGTATATTGAAAGCACCTTCTAAAGCAATATCGGAAATTTTTGTAAACTCGCAATTTGTAACTTGCACACGCAGGTTCGAAATAATACCCTTTTTACAATTTTCGAATTTACAATTTAAAAACGTAGTATTAGATTCTCCCAGCACATTTATTGCGAAGCTTGTGTATCCGGAAAAAGAACAATTTTCGGCGATTAATTTTCCTACCTCACCAACCGAAACCGCAATTACACCATTAGCCATTTTACCGTTTAGAAGCATTAGAAGTGCAAATTCGTCCGGCAAAAAAGAAGTTTGCATATTAAATCCTTTGGCAGCTTTTTCAATCCTAAAATAGTTAAATTCAGCTGCACCGTGCACTGCCACATAAATTTGGTCGAATTTGTCGGTACCGTTGGTTGTAAATATTATCGAATCGGCTTCTGTTCCCAAGGCTTTAAGGGTTCCTT
>JAIFNC010000321.1 GCA_020047935.1 Bacteroidota bacterium | reverse complement strand
CCGTCCATTTCAACCGAAGTTGCTTTTTCGAGTTTTGTATAGGCTGCTGCCTTGTAATGTTTTTTAAGTACATCATCAATGGTTTGCGCAGTGGCTTGAATCGAAAAAAATGCGGCAAAAATTGATAAAAGTTGAATATATCGTTTCATAGCGGTTATTTTTTTATGTTGAAAGCCATAAGCGATTGTCCGCGACGCAGATACAAAATACCATTACAAATTACCGGATGCGAATAATGTGCTTTAGTACCTTTGGTAACTTTGTACGAACTTACCAGATTCATTTTACCGTTTTCGGGTTTTACCAAGCCCAAATTGCCTTTTTCGTTGTACAAATACAGCATGTTTTCGGCGGCAATTACTACACCTCTATCGAATTTCAGCGAATCGGCAATAGCGCCGTTTTCGGCATTTATTGCATAATATTGGCGTTTTTCGTAGCCCGACGAATAAATAAAATTACCAATTTTGTTAAATCCGCCCATAGTTCCGTCGCAAGCTTTCGTGCGCCAAACTTCGGTTATGCTTGTGCCGTCGTCGGAAAGTTTAAGTTTTACCGAACCGTTGCCGTCGCCGGTAATGTAGTAGATGAATCCGTTTTCGAAAAGCGGAGTGTTTACATGCACGTCGCCTTCGCCTTCTTGTGTGTGCGACCAAAGCAAGGTGCCGTTTGCAGCATCCACTCCAAGCAAGGCACTTTTCGAAAAAGTTACCAATATTTTGCGGTCTTTAAGTTCAATTAACAACGGTGCACAGTACGAAGTCATTTGTCCGAGTGCTTTGGTTTTCCAAACCATTTCGCCGGTAAATCGGTTGAGCGCCACCACATTGGTGTCGGCATTACCGGGCTGGCAATACACCAAATCGCCATTTACAACTACCGACTCCGAAAAACCAAATCGAGTTATCGGCGCTTTAAAATCGGTTACATAGTTGTGCGCCCATTTTTTGTTTCCGGTTTCCGCTTCAAAACAAGCTACATCGCCCATGCCGGTAGTGGTGTATACCAAATTACCTACCACATTGGCAGCCGCGCGCGCACCGGGGTACGATGCTACCCATTCGCGCCCAACTTCTTTTTTCCAAAGCAATTCGCCTTTTAAGTTTAAGGCGTACAAGTAGTTAATGGTATCCACCTCGCCATTTATAAAAATGTATTTGTCGGTTATAACCGGCGAATTGTAGCCGTTGCCCAATTCGGCAAATTCCCAAAAAAGTTCGGGACCGGTTGCCGGCCACTGAGTTAACAAATTAGTTTCGGGGTAATTGCCCGAACGGTCGGCACCGCGCCATTGGGTTACTTGCTGAGCCGCAGCCGGCATAAAAAGGATAAGCACGAAGTAAAAAATAGATTTCTTCATAAAAATTGTTTTTGGGTTAATTATGACAAAGCTACACATTTTCGACAAAAATTATTCCTATTTGTAACTAATTAAATTTCAGTTATAAAGAAAAAAAAGCTATTGAAACTTTGTCCGAAAACGAACAGATTGTGTACGATTCATTAAACATATTGCAGCCAAGATAAATTTCAGCCAAAAATTTAAAACACTGACAATATTTCCGATTTTATTCAAAAAATTGCTAAACTTTTTGTACTTTTGTAGGTGGATTATTCGATAAAAAGGATTAAACTAATCCATTAAAATAAAGCGAATTAGCAAACTATGATAAATTCCGAAGAATTACAACGCATAAAACAGCGGTTCTCAATTATAGGTACATCGCCCGAATTGAACCGTGCCATTGAAATTGCCTACCAAGTGGCAGGTACCGATTTGTCGGTTTTAATTACCGGCGAAAGCGGTGCGGGAAAGGAGAATTTTCCGCAAATAATTCACCAATTCAGCGCCCGAAAGCATGGTACTTATATAGCGGTAAACTGTGGTGCAATACCCGAAGGTACCATTGATTCGGAACTATTTGGGCACGAAAAAGGTTCGTTTACCGGTGCACACGAAAAGCGTAAAGGGTATTTTGAAGTGGCCGATGGCGGAACCATTTTCTTGGATGAAATAGCCGAACTGCCTATTGCTACTCAATCTAAACTGCTCCGAATTTTAGAAAGCGGCGAATTTATTAAAGTAGGCGCTTCAACCGTGCAAAAAACAAACGTACGAATTGTAGCGGCAACCAATGTAAATTTGCCCGAAGCGGTACAAAAAAGAAAGTTTCGCGAAGACTTATATTACCGACTCAACACGGTACCAATCTACGTTTCGTCGTTACGCCAACGAAAGGAAGATATTTTCCTGCTTTTCCGGAAGTTTACGCGCGATTTTTCCGAGAAATACAAAATTCCGCCGGTAAGTTTAACCGACGATGCCAGAGCAGTGCTGGAAAGCTACCGTTGGCCCGGAAATATTAGGCAATTGAAAAATATTACCGAACAAATTTCAATCATAGAAACCGACCGCATAATTTCGGGCGAAAAGCTTAAACAATATTTGCCCGATTTTGGAACAACCAACTTACCAATGGTTTACAACAGTTCGGTTGACGAAACCACGTTTCATTCGGAGCGCGAAATTTTGTACAAAATTTTGTTCGACATGAAAAGCGACATGAACGACCTAAAAAAATTGGTTTTCGACTTAATGAAGAAAAATCCGACCGGTTATAATTTTGCCGAGGAAACCTCGCAGTTTGTAAATAAAGTGTTCACCTCGCCGTCAAGTTACGACCATGTTATTCATAAAGAAAGCTTTGGAACAAACGAGCCGGAACAAATTCAGGACACGGTAGAACTGCTCGAAGAAACCTTATCGTTGGAAGCCAAAGAGATAGAAATGATTAGACGTGCGCTCGAAAAATTTAACGGAAAGCGAAAATACGCTGCGCAAGAACTTGGTATTTCGGAGCGTACTTTATACAGAAAAATAAAGGAATACGACATTGAAAAATAATTATTAAAAAGCGCACATAAGATTTTTCGTTTACAATATAATTATGGAAAATAAATCGTAAATTTGCATTTCAGAAAAATTGAAATTATTATGTCGAAGCAGTTTTCGGGCTTATTTATTTTACTTATAATAACAACACTGACAGGCTGTAGAATAAAATATTCGTTTACAGGAGCATCCATTGACCCAAATTCGAAAACTTTTTCGGTTAAGGAATTTCCAAATAATGCACGACTTATAAACCCTGCACTAAGCCAATCGTTTTCCGAAGCGCTTAAAGATGCTTTGTTAAGCAAAACTTCGCTGGCTTTGGTAAACGGAGATGCCGATTTGAATTTTGAAGGTAACATTACCGGCTACACAATTGTAACCCAAGCCATTAAAGGCGACGAAACGGCGGCTTACAATCGGTTTACCATTCAAATAAAAGTAAAGTTCAAAAATAAGCAAAAGAAAGAATACGATTTCGAGAATGTTTTTTCAGCCTATCGCGATTTTCCTGCCAATTCGGAATTTACAAGTATTGAAGACGCATTAATGGCAGATATTATTAAAGACCTGACACAAGATATTTTTCAGAAAAGCGTTGTTAATTGGTAGTTAAAGCCTAACAATTTGCAACAAAGAAAAAGGTTTAAAGCCTACAAAGGCAAACTAATTTAGAATACTCGCAGCATATGGAAACTAAAAATTTCTTCGAATACATACGTAACAGCAATACGCTGGGCGAAAGCGCATTAAACGAAATTGAACAAATATTGGAAGAATATCCATATTTTCAATCGGCTCGTTTACTACACTTAAAAATTTGGAAAAACTTGTTGAAAAACAATGCTTTAACCAAAATTGAAATGCATGCGAGCAATGTATTTATTACTGACCGTAAACACATGTTTCGGTTCCTTATGCAGCAAAGTTCTATTGCTGAACCTGTTGCAGGAGGCAAAAAAATAGCTATGCCGGCAAGCACTGTTAAACCGGAACAGGCAAACGTAAAATCGTTCGAAGCTATTATTCGCGAGGTTCAGCAAACAATTATTGAACATAAAAACGAAAAAGAACAACTTTCGAATCGTGCAACGAATGACACGGAAAAAAAATTAGTTGAAAGTACAAGCTTGACCGACGATAAAAATATTGAGCAATCGGAAGCCATAGCAACTGAAATACAAGTTATTGAAATTAACGAAACTGAAGCGTTTCAGCAAGCAGCTGTAGTAAACGAAGAAGTTATTGAACAAACAAAAGTATTACCCACCGAACCTGAAGTTAAACCAATTGAAACATTCGACCAAATAGTCGAAATACAAGTTGAAGCTGAAGTTTCGGAGCCTGAAATTCAGTCTGCCAATTTGGAACCTCAGCCGGAAAATAGTATAAACGACGAATTCAATTTTGACTTTCCTGAAAATATTCAAGCTGAGCAAGAAACCCACGAATTTGAACGCGTAATAGAATTTGACATTGAAGAAGCAGTGAGTTCGGTTTCAGAACTACAAGCTAACGAACCAATTGAAATACCTGTTATAAGCGAAGAGGAAAAATTGGCTTCCGAACGCGAACGAAGAAAAGAAGAACGAAGATTAGCCAAAGAATTAAAAGAGCAAGAAAAAGCGGCACCGGACGAAGCAACCATACAACGCCAAAAAGTTATTGAAGAATCGATTCAAAATTTGCGCAAATTATCGAGCAAAAAAAACGATGCTACTGATTTTAGCAATGTTTGGGATTCCGAGCCACCTATTACAGCTAAAGAAACAGCAAATACTGCCACAGCAAGCATTGACAAGGTGCAACCCAACGAAATTGTCGAAAATATAACCGAAGCAAAACCGGCAGCTACGGTAGAACAACCCAACGAAATTGTCGAAAACATAACCGAAACAAAACCGACAGAAGAAGAGAAAAAAGAAAAAAAATCGCCTTCTGCCCGCTATTCGACTAACAAAACAGAGAATATTGTTTTGGGCGATAAAGTAATTCCCGAAAAAGAAATTGAAGCTCGTTCGCATATCATTGAAGAAGCTCGAAGAACCATTGACGAACTGAATAAAAAATCGCGCGAGCAGCAGTTTTCAAAAGAAAACCAAGCGACTCCGGAAGATATAAAAGAAAAACTTCAGCAAAAAATAGCCGAACGAATTATAAGCTTAACCGAAAATTTAAGTGCAAAATTCGTTGCAGAAGAAGCCATAGAAAATAAAGAAACGGTATCGGCAGAACAAGTTGAAGCGATAGCTGCTGAAGTAATTAATGTAACCGAGCCGGAAAATGCCATAATGGAAAATTCTGCGATTGAATTTATTGCAGAAATTGAATTTAAGCCCGAAACGGCAATGCTTGAAACCAAGTTGGAACCGAATACTTCCGACCAAACAGACGAAATTGAACTTACCGAAACTCCGGTTGCAGAAATAGCCGACTTGCCAAACAACACCGAAGCACAAAACGAACCAATAATTGAGGTTAGTAACCCGGTGCAAGAGCAAATTGAAACTAAAGCTGAACTTGCAACACCCTTTGAAATAGAAAAAACGCCGGGCGCTGCAGTTGAAAGCCCTGCCGACCGTGTAATGCGAATGATTGCCGAAAAGAAGCGCTTAAAAGAATTAAAAGCACAAGAGCAAGCAGCTTCGGAAAGCAATACGGAAATAAAGCCGGAACCGACAAAAAGAATTGAGGTTATTAAACCACTTGAGCCGGCAAACGAAATAAGTATAAGTGCCGAAAAAGCACTAAAACTGTTAAACGATAACCAAAAACAAATAAAACCGGTAGAAGAGCAAAGCGGCACTTTTTTAGACGAATTGGCTGCTCGATTAATGGGCTGGGCAGATACAATGAAAGACAAGCAGTATGCTGAGAACGAACAAGACAGCCTAAATGAAAACGAAGAAAATAACGTGCCGGAAGATTTGGGCTTATTATTAGATTTTGAGCCTGAAAAGGAACTGCCGATTGAACAAAATACAGTAGATGAACTAATTGAGATTGAGCCTGTTTTGCAGATTGATGAACCGGAAACAATACTTACGGATGAAATTTTACCGGTGAATGAAGAAATTGTTTCCGAAGAAATAATTCAGCCCGATGCGAAAGATATTACGGAAAAAATCGAAACCGTTATTCCAAAAACAGACCATTTCGATATGCTTATAAATAAGTTTATTAAAGAAGATCCAAAGACGATTCGCGCCGATGTTTCGATGTTTAGTGATGTAGATATTTCGGAAGAAAGTGCTTCGGAAAATTTCGAAATTGTATCGGAATCGTTAGCTAAAGTATATACCGGACAAAAACTATTCGATAAAGCTATTATCATTTATCAAAAATTAATTTTGAAATATCCGGAAAAAAGCAGTTACTTTGCAACTTGCATTTCGGACTTAGAAAAAAGGTTGAATAATTAATCAAATTAAATTTTAGAATATGTACATTGTATTTATTGTTCTTATTTTCATTGTCAGTATTTTACTGATTTTAATCGTTTTGGTTCAAAACTCAAAAGGAGGCGGATTGGCTTCGAACTTCTCTGCATCGAATCAAATTGTAGGCGTTCGTAAAACTGCCGATTTCTTAGAAAAAGCAACTTGGGTTTTAGCCGGCTCATTAATGCTGTTTAGCGTTTTGGCCTCAATGACCATTGATAAAAAAGACAAAACAAACGAATCGGTTATTCAAGAACAAATTGATAATACGGTAAATCGAGGTGGTATACCTAATTTGCCTGCAAACGGCGAAAGCCAAGGTTCGGGAACCGATGCTCCGGTTGCCGACAGTTTGAAATAATTTGTTACGCTTAAAAGCATAAAAAATCCGACGCAAAAGCGTCGGATTTTTTTTATTTCCAATTAAAGCAAAATAATTGAAAACAATTAAGATCAGTTCTATTAAAATTTAGCATTTTTGTATAACTTAGCTTGCTAAAAAAATGACGAATTTTTGAAACCTTTTGCAATAAAACTAAACACTTAACCCCATGATTTCAGCCGTAATTACCAAATATTTTAAAGAACTTTTCAGAACCGAGCCTCGTATTTTCAGAGCACCCGGTCGAATTAATTTAATTGGCGAACATACCGATTACAATTCAGGCTTTGTTATGCCTGCCGCCATTGATAAATACACCTATTTTGCAGTTCAGAAAAACGACGAAAAGAAACTACGCTTTTATTCATACGATTACAAAGAATTGCTCGAAGTACAATCGGATAATTTGCATAAAACCAACAAATTATGGGCAAATTATTTACTCGGAGTAATTGCTCAGTTTCGCAAAGAAGGATTGGATACCCAAGGATTGGATTGTGTTTTTGGAGGCAATGTACCCCAAGGCGCCGGTTTATCGTCGTCGGCATCGCTTGAAGTTGGTTTTGCAGTGGCTATAAACACACTTTTTAACTTTGGTTTAGATAGTTTAAAACTGGTAAAAATGGCACAAATGGCCGAGCACGAATTTGCCGGTGTACTTTGCGGCATTATGGACCAATATGCAGCTATGTTTGGCGTAAAAGATTCGGTTATAAAACTTGATTGTCGAAGCCTTGAACACGAATACTTTCCGCTTAATTTATCCGGTTATAAAATTGTAATTGCCGACTCGAAAGTTAAACACTCCCTCGCTTCATCCGAATATAATACCCGACGTGCCGAATGCGAGGAAGGAATAAAAATAATTCAAAAGAAACACATGAAAGTGTTTTCGTTGCGCGATGTAACGCCCGAAATGCTCGAAAGTATGCGCTACGAGTTTACACCTACCGTTTATCGCCGGTGTTCGTATGTGGTTAAAGAAAACAACCGAGTGTTGCAAGCCGCTCAATGCTTAAAAGATGGCGACCTGCATGCGCTTGGTGCATTAATGCACGAAACCCACGAGGGTTTGCGCGTAAAATACGAAGTTAGTTGTATTGAACTTGATTTTATGGAAAACGTGGCGCATTTATCGGATTACGTAATAGGCGCCCGAATGATGGGCGGTGGTTTTGGCGGATGCACCTTAAATATAGTAAGCGAAAATTTTGTCGAAAATTTCACGGCCGATTTATCAGCCCAATACAAGTCAAAATTTGGCAAAGTTCCCGATTTTTATATCATGCAAATTTCCGACGGAGCAACGGAAGTGAAGAATTAAAAAATGTCGGAATTGAAGAATTAAGGAATTAATTAATACTTCAATTCTTTAATTCGGTTCATTCTTTCAATTCGGTTAATTTTGTTCTATGAAGCTAAGCATAATTATTGTAAATTATAATGTAAAATTCTTTCTGGAACAAGCCTTAGTTTCGGTACGGAATGCCGTCAAAAATATAGCTGCCGAAATTTTTGTGGTAGACAATAACTCCGCCGATGGTTCGTGCGAAATGGTAAAAAAACTATTTCCGGAAGTTCTTTTAATTGAAAATAAAGAAAACCTTGGTTTTTCGAAAGCGAATAACCAAGCGATAAATTTGGCAAAAGGCAGGTATATTTTATTGCTAAACCCCGATACGCTGGTTGAAGAGGATACATTTGAAAAAACCGTTACATTCATGGATTCGCACCCGGATGCCGGTGGTTTGGGAGTTAAAATGGTCGATGGCAAAGGCGTTTTTTTGCCCGAATCGAAACGAGGTTTGCCCACCCCGACAGTTGCGTTTTACAAAATGACCGGACTGGCAAAGCTCTTTCCGAAATCGAAACGGTTTGGCAAATATTATTTGTCGTACTTACCCGAAAATAAAACTTCAGAAATTGAAGTTTTGGCAGGCGCTTTTATGCTTATGCGAGCCGAAACCCTTGCCAAATGCGGCTTACTCGATGAAGCTTTTTTTATGTACGGCGAAGACATTGACCTTTCGTACCGAATTACCTTGGCAGGTTACAAAAACTATTATTTTCCGGCCACCACCATAATTCATTACAAAGGCGAAAGCACCAAAAAAGGCAGTTTAAACTACGTGAAAGTATTTTACAACGCCATGATAATTTTTGCTCAAAAGCATTTCAACACCAAACTTTCGGGCCAATACGTTGCACTTATTCAATTGGCAATTTACTTAACCGCGTTTATTTCGGCAGCAAAACGATTGTTCGTTAAAATATTGCTTCCGGTTTCCGATATATTACTAACTGCAATAGGTTTTACCTTGGTAACTAAAGTTTGGGAGAGTATTAAATTTCATAATTCCGATTATTTTCACGAAGAAGTGCTTTTGCAAACCGTACCCGGTTTTATTGCAATATGGCTGGTTACACTTTGGTTTTTAGGTTCTTATAAAGCAAAAAGCACCTTAATTCAATTAGTTAAAGCATTGCTGGTTGGTAGCGGTTTGGTGCTTATAACCTACGCACTTTTGCCCGAAAAGCTACGGTTTTCCAGAGCAGTAATTGTATTTTCGGCAGCTTGGGTTTTGCTTGCACTGCCCATTTTCCGAATTATACTGCAACAATTTGGTTTGCTTGATTTTAAGTTGAAAAGCAGTTCGACCAAAAAAGTAATTATTGCCGGCACCGACCAAGAAAGCCAACGTGTTGTTAAAATTCTGGCAAATTTAGCAACCAAATTCACGGTTTTGGGTCGAGTTGGGCAAGCTGAAAATAAGGGCGAATTGCCGTTGCTAAGCAGTTTCGAAAATTTAAGCGAGGTGTACCGAATAAACAAACCCGACGAAATTATTTTTTGCTTAAATGATGTTAATTCTTCAGAAATAATAAAAACCATAGTACTAATGGCTTCCGAACCGGTAAGTTTTAAAATAGCGGCATACAACTCGACAGGCATTATAGGCAGCAATTCATCAAACGAATCGGGCGAATTGTATATTCCCGAAGTAAATTCGGTACTTTCTGAGAGCAATTTGGCATTAAAAAGAAGTTTCGATATAATTTTTGCCACACTGTTGCTCTTATTTTTCCCGTTTTATTTCTTTATCTTTCAACAAAAAAAAATAGCGTTACGCAATTGTTTTTTTGTACTTTTGGGTCGGAAAACTTGGGTTAGAATAAACTTGCCCAACAGTTTAGCAAACCGTTTAAAACCGGGGGTTTTGGAATATACTTCCGAAACCGGCAAACCGAATAATTACATTCGAAACTATTCGGTTTGGCTCGATTTTATAACATTGGCTACCAATTTTACAAGAATCGATAAACCAACAAACACCACATAATGGCTAAGATAGAAATATTTTTGCCCGCCATGGGCGAAGGAATTATAGAAGCAACCGTAACCAAAATACTGAAAAACGTAGGCGATAGTGTATCGGCCGACGAAGCGGTATTTGAAGTTGCTACCGATAAAGTTGATTCGGAAGTTTCGGCACCCGAAAGCGGAATTATTTTACAAATATTTGTACGCGAAAACGATGTGCCGCAGGTGGGCAGCGTGCTTGCAATTTTAAGTACCGACAATTCGGAACCCGACGAAGAACCCGATGAAGAACCGGAAGAAGACAAAAGCAAGGCTAAACCGGCAAATAAGCCGCAAGTTGAAATTTTAGAACCGGCTTTTGCAGATGAACCTACTGCATTGGCAGGCATTGCGCACAAAACCTCCGACGGACGATTCGTTTCGCCCTTAGTGCGCGCTATAGCCGGCAAGGAAGGACTTACAAGCACCGATTTGGAACGTATTGCAGGCACCGGTGTAGGCAAAAGAATAACCAAAGACGATATACTCAAACACATTGAATTTAAAGCAAAACCC
>JAIFNC010000086.1 GCA_020047935.1 Bacteroidota bacterium | reverse complement strand
TATGGTAAAAAACTGTATTTTTGACGACATAAATGCATGATTAATTTCGTTATTACTTAGTTTGAATTAAACCTTTTTGTAATGAGAATATTCTACTTGTTGATTTGTGTACTGCTGGTTGGCGTCATGGAATTAAAAGCCCAGGATTCACTTTTTTTAAATAGATACAAGTTAGGTTTCGAAAATTTATCGGAAGAACAGATGCAAGATGAAATGCGTGTGGTTTCGGCAAGCAGAGGCTATACAACGCTTGCCGATGTGCTTAAAAGCTTGCCGGGCATAAAAGTACAGCAACCTGCCACCGGCGATGAAGGCGAAAAATTCAGCATGCGCGGACTATCAGGTAATTATTACACTAAAATATTGGTTAATAATGTGGCTGTTCTGCCTTCGGTATTAAACGGAATGCCTATAAGCGCTCAGTTGCCAATTAGGCAGGCCGAACGGATTGAAATAATTTACGGTGCTGCTTCGGCAATTTATGGCTCCGATGCCGCTGCCGGAGTTATTAATATTGTTACCAAAATGCCCGAATCGCTTTCTTTTGCACAAGCCGATGCGGTAATTGGAAACAATGGGTACAATTACTCGAACTTTTCGGTTGGAGGAAAAACCGGCAAAAACCGAAATATATTGCAATATACTATCTATGGCAACCGAATGCAATTTAGCAATATGAATCTGAAATCGGAAATGGATACATTAAGCGACCCAATGGCATTTTTAACGCAAATGTTCAGCAATATTACCGCAAACGGAACGCAATTGGATACGGCTCGAATGTATGATTTTTTTGGTGGCGAAAAAAGCTTTTATGACCTATATAATACTTGGGCAGAAAGCGATTTTAAAATAAAATATGCGCAAAATTCGGAAGCTATTGGTACTACGTTTAAATACCGTAATTGGTCGGGTTCGCTCGACTATATGCATCGCAGCAACGAAAATACGCTAAATGCCTTAGCATTGCTGGTTGATGGGCAAGGTGAAAGCAGTAACGTAGGTGAAGCAATAAGCAGAATGAGTGTAACTTATTCGCTGAACCGAAAGAAATGGGCAGCTATTTCGACACTTTCTTATTTGCGTATGCGATCCGATAGGCCCGAACTGATTAAAAGTGATGCTTCGGGTGGTGGAACAAGCAATTATTTGGCTTCCGACGATTTGATTTTCGATCAGCTTGCTGTATATAATTATTCTGAAAGTATGGAAATAGTTGCCGGGGTACAATATAAAATGTCGGGCAATTTTATTCTGTCGCAAGATTTTTCGGGGTACTTGGAAGATATTAATTATAATTGGTTCGATACCGATTTGGAAAATGCCGTGCAAGCGCTTAACGACGCAGGAATAACTCCGTATTTGTACCATAACGGAGGTGTTTTTGCCCAAATGGTGAATAAAATCGGAAAGTTCAGTTTTATTCTTGGCACCCGATTCGACTACGATTCGCGACATGGCGGTTCATCGAATCCGCGTTTTGCCGTATTGTATTCGCCAAACAATAAATTTTCGTTTCGGGTTTCGGCAGGTACTGCTTTTAAAGCACCTTCAATTGCTGTATCAAATAATACCTTTCGGCTTAACTTTGCCGACGACAGTTTAAAACAAACAACTAAAGGTCAAACAAAGTTTCTTCAGCCCGAAACTGCTCGCACGTTCGAAGCGGGATACCGACACCAAATTTCGCGACGCAGTTATTTGGATATAGCTATTTATAACAGCTCGCTGCAAAATTTAATTGCAACCGAAGTTGGCAATCAATCGCTTACCGCTACAGACGTAAATGACTTTGTAAGCGAAAACGTAAAAGATGCGAATTCTGTTTTATTTGGAATTCAAGTGTTGTTTACAACCCGAAATATTATACCTTCCATTAAATTAAATACCGATATTAATTTAAATTTGGCGTGGGGTTCTGAAGTATTGCCCGACAGTTCGCGTTTGGCTGCCTATAGGGGAGTACCTTGGTTTACGGGGCAGTTTAATGTTTCGGCGCAGTTGTTTCCATCGAGTTATTTGCGCTTAGATAATGTATTTATGAGCGGTTGGTTTCTGAATAATGTAAGGAACGACGAAGATTTATTGAAACCCGAATCGATGGCAAAAGGCTATTATACGCTCGATGCCGTATTTAATTATGCGATTAGTCCAAATTTGCTTTTTTCATTCAAAGTAATTAATGTTTTTAATACCGCCTACGGCACCGCATCGTTAACCACCGGTTTGTTAGACGAAAACACTATCCCGCAATTGGGCAGGCATTTTAGGCTGGGACTAAGCTACAATTTGGAACGTTAGCATTTATTCATCGAATAAATTTAAGTTGAACAGTGCAATCTGTTCTTCAATATTTGCTATGAATTTTGCACGCTTAAACTGCTTCCAGCGTGCATATTCGTTGGAATGCAATTCTAGTACCATTTTGAACCTGCGCAGTGGTTTTTTATCCCTGAGGGCAAAATTCAGTTTGTCTTTTAAGGCGGTATTGGTTATGGTTGCACTAAATTGTTGCATGATTCGGTAAATTTCGTCGGTTGCCGGTTCTTCAAATTCAACATAATCAGACGAATTTATTACAATTGAGTCAAACTCTTCTTCGTAAATTTTAGCAATATCCGGGTCTAAGTATGCCTCATCGGATGTAGGAATAAATTTTATTTCGTGGGTTTTTATATTTAAAAAACAACGGTTTGCCAATTCCAGTTCGTCGGCTATGGCATTTGTTTGTTTGCCGGTAAGTTCAATCATAAGGTAGTTTAAATTTTCAATCCAATTATCAAAATATCATCTACTTGCTCGTAGTTCGAACCTTTCCAGTTAGCAAAGGTTTTTTCGAGTGCTTCTTTTTGTTGATTAGAACTAATATTTCGGTTTTCGAATAATATTTCGCGCAGGTTTTTTACCATGAATTTTCGTCCGTTTTCGCCACCTGTTTGGTCTTGAAAACCGTCGGACATAAGGTAAATACAATCGCCTTTGTTAATTGCAACTGTGTGGTTTGTAAACGATTCTTTTTCGGCAATATGAACTCCAATAGGCATTTTGTCGGCCTTTAAAACAATTAATTCGTTGTTTTGAACCAGCATAAGCGGGTTGTACGCACCGGCAAATTGCATTTCCATGGTTTCTTTGTCAATAATTATAAACGAAATATCCATGCCGTCTTTAGCTTCCGAACCCAACCCTTTTTGCTTAAGTGCATTTTTAACTCGGTAGCGCAATTCGTTTAAAATTTCTGCGGCATTTGGTTTTTCGTATTTATCAATAATGTCGTTTAAAAATGAAATACCCAATAAGCTCATAAAAGCACCCGGAACCCCATGTCCGGTGCAATCGGCAGCGGCTAAGGCAATGAAGTTAGGTTTTTCTTTAATCCAATAAAAATCGCCGCTCACAATGTCGCGCGGTTTAAAAAATATAAATTGTTCGGCAAAAAAAGCGGTGGTTAAATTAGCCGGCGGAAGGACTGCTTCTTGAATCCGCTTGGCGTATACTATACTCGAAGTAATGGCTTCGTTTTTCTTTTCAATTATGTGGGTTTGCTTTAAAATTTCTTCGTTTTGCGCCAGTATTTCCTCTGCTTTTTGCTCTAAATCGTTGTTTTTTTGTTGAATTTCTTCATTTGCTATCACCAAAAATTCTTTTTGCGCATTAATTTCCTCGTTTTTTTGTTCCAGGTCGGTGTTTTTATATTCAATTTCTTTCTTTTGCGAAGCCAATTTTTTGTTTAATCGACGAGTTGCCAAAAGTGCAACCAGAATTATTATGAAAATAACCGAAAATAAAATACCCATATATTGGGTCATTCGCTTCGCTTGGTTTTGCCGTTCAATGGTAAGTTCCTGCACTTCTTTTTCGCTTTGCAACAGGGCAATTGCTTTGGCAGCTTCTTGTTCCTCCAATTCTTTTTGTTTAAGCTGAAAAGCCTGAATTTGTTTTTCCTTTTCAAGGTCGCTTATTTGTCGTTCCCTAATTTCGGCTTCATGTTGTTGGCGAGCAAGTCGTAAATTTTGTTCAATTTGCTGTTTTTCAAGGTCTTTAACTTTCGATTCCTGCTCTAAAAATGCCAATTGTCTGTTCTTTCTGTCGGCTTCCAATTGCATCTGTTTCATTGCCAAGTCTTTGTTTTCTTCGTCGGCAATTTCAAGTTTTATATTTTCGTTGGCAGTTGCAATTCGGTTTTGCTCGCGTTCTAAGGCTTGTTGTGCCAATCGTTTTTCGAAAACCAACGAATCGCGAACATTTAGGTAAAGTTTGTAATAGTCAAGTGCTTTTTCATAGTCTATAGAGGCTTGCAAAATTTTCGAATGTGTTTCGTAGGCATCGCGCAAACGTTCGGCGTTTTTTGCAAGTTTGGCAAAATTTATTGCTTCAATTGAATGAACTTCAGCGTTATATTTGTCATTCAGAAATAAATACGAAAGCGCAAGCACGTTTGCAATGCGCGAAGTTTCAGCATTATCGGCAAGGCTTTTGCTTAATTCAAAGGCTTTATTCATGTACTCGGTAGCTTTTGCCGTTTCTTTCATATTCTGGTAGCAAACAGCCAGGTTAAGCATCGCTTCTGTACGAATCGTTTGATTTTGTGCGTCGGAATTATCGATGGTAAGCACTTTTTTAAAGGCATCAATTGCATTTGCATAGTTTTTCTGCAAAAAGTACAAATACCCAATATTATTAAGGCATGCCGAAATAGCATATAATTTACCGGCTTCTGTATAAAGTACAAGTGCTTGATTAGCACTTTCGAGGGCTTTACCTGTTTGGTTATTAAGTTGTTCGGCGTTGCTGCGCATCATAAGCGCATTAGCAGCTTCAACGGTTCTGCTTTTCAGGTCGAAAAATTGAATGCAAATATCGAAATCTGCAATTGCCAACTCAAATTTGCCAAGCGTAAGGTAGTTATCGGCTCGTTTTTGCCTTAATTCTATGCTGTTGGCTTCGGATGGCGAAAACTTTAGTGCGGTATTTAAATATTCGTTCGCTTTGCTTTCCGAATTTAAGCTTTTGTACAAATTTGCCAATCGAAGTGAACTCAGATAAACCCCGTCGGAGTGCGAGAGTCGTTCATATATTCGTTGTGCTTTTAAATAACTTTTGCCTGCTTCGTTGTAGTTTTGTGTCGAAAAAAATAAATCGCCGTGTAACTGATTCGCTTCGGCTTTTAATAGTTCAAACCCTTGTAAATTTGAAATTTCCAAGCATTGTTCAACTGCAGCAAAGGATGTTTTGTAATTTTTCTTCGAAAAATCGGTATAGGCATCGTTAAGCAAATTTAGCACCTTTAAACTGTCGGTGTTCGAGTAGTTTATTGTATTGTTGTTTGTTGTACTTTGCGCAAATGCGGTTCCGCAGCATGTTACAAACAAACTGAATATAAGCAGTGCGGCATGTGCAACATATCGAACCATTAATTTTTTTTACCGAGTTTTTATTATGAAAAACAAAACAAAATTGATGCTGAATTTTACTATTTTAAAAAATGCACTGCGAAAATTTGCGTTTCAAACAGTGCATTTTTTTGTAAACTATTTAAGTTGCTTTAATTCATTGAAATAGCTACTACCGGGTCGAGTTTTGAAGCCGTATATGCCGGTGCAAATCCCGAAATTATTCCTATGGAAACCGAAATTCCTAAGCCCAATAAAATATTTCCGGTGGTAAGTGCCAATTCAAAATCGAATGCTTTTTCGACAATAAAAGTTCCGAACCAAATGATAAGTAAACCCAAAATGCCGCCTACCAATGAAAGCATAACCGATTCGGCCAAAAACTGAATAAGAATAAACGACCGTCGGGCCCCGAGCGCTTTCTGAATACCGATGTTTTTAGTTTGCTCTTTAACCGAAACAAACATAATATTGGCAATACCAAAACCCCCAACCAAAATAGAAAAACCGCCAATAATTAAACCGGCAACGTCAATAACACTAAAAAGTTGGTCGAAAGCTTTTGAAAGAATATCGGTTTCATTTAGTGCAAAATCGTCATCGGCAAGTGGTTTTAGCTTACGAATGGTACGCATTACACCGCGTAATTCGTCTATCAGTTCGGCATTTGTTATGCCGTCTTTGGCAGCCACCATAATCATCGGTCCGCCTTGTTCCGATTTAATGTCGATAAACGATTTTGCAAAGTTTATCGGCACCAGTATTTGCTTGTCGGCACTCATTCCGAACATGTCTTCGCCTTGTTTTTCAAACACACCAACCACCGTAACTTTATTGGCACCAATTTTAATGGTTTTGCCTACCGGTTCTATTCCCGGCATTAGTTCATCAGCTATCGTTGCGCCCATTACACACACATTTCGCCCGTTGTGCGATTCAAAAGGTGCAAACCACCTGCCCGATTGCATTTCGAACGTTCGTATTTGTTCGTACTCCGGGCTGGTTCCTATTACTTCAATATTTTTGGCATAATCGCCGCCATATTGTATTTTTTTTGAAGAAAAAACCATGAATGCTGAATTTTTCGCAAGTTGCGACATGTCATCTATCATTTTTTTCTCTGCCAGTTTAGGTACAGGTCGGTTTAAATACTTCCACCAAGGGTATTCGCCTCCGCCTCCACCCCAAGGCCATTTTTGAACGTATACTACGTTACTTCCGAGTGAAGCAACGCTATCGCGAATTTTCATTTCCAACGAATCAATTACCGTAAAAACCGAAATAATGGCAAAAATACCAATGGTTATTCCGAGCAACGATAAAAAAGTACGCAGTTTATTGATAATTAGCGAATTCATGGCAAGAAAAACACTTTCTGCCATAATTTTAAATCTTCGTAAAATCACAATTTCTTAATTTTAAGGTTCAATTTTTCTTTTATATAGCTAAGGTAAATCCAAATTCTAAGTCGAAAGCCGACTTAATATAACGTGTAAATTCAGGTTAAAATTATGTTTCAAAGATAGTTTCCAAAAATTGAATTTAAAACATAAATAGTGCTAAAAAAAACATAAATAATTTCTAATTTTGCGCAAACCATTCAAACGCTTGTTTATGAATAATTTAAAACAAATACGTTCGGCACTTGTTTCTGTGTATCATAAAGATAACTTAGATAAAGTGGTGCTGAAGTTGAACGAACTCGGGGTGAAATTGTTTTCTACCGGTGGAACTAAAGACTTTATCGAGCAGTTAAATGTGCCGGTAGCATCGGTTGAAAGTCTTACCGGATACCCCTCTATTTTGGGCGGCAGAGTAAAAACATTGCATCCCGGTGTTTTTGGAGGTATTTTGGCTCGTCGCGAAAATGCTACCGACTTACAGCAACTTACCGAATTCAATATTCCCGAAATCGATTTGGTTATTGTCGATTTATATCCTTTCCAAGATACCGTAAAAACTACCAACGTCGAGCAAAGTATTATCGAGAAAATTGATATTGGCGGAATTTCGCTTATTCGTGCAGCAGCCAAAAATTTCAAAGACGTTGTAATAATTGCATCGCGAAATCAATATACCGATTTGTTAGACTGCTTGGAAAACAACCAAGGAAAAACTTCATTGGAAGAACGCAGAGCTTTTGCAACCGAAGCTTTTCAAGTTTCTTCCGATTATGATACGGCAATTTATCGTTGGTTTGCCGGCGATACGTCAATGAATGTATTTAAGCACAGTGTAGGCGATAAATCGAAACTTCGCTATGGCGAAAATCCGCACCAACAGGCGGTTTTCTTCGGAAATTTTAGCGAAATGTTCGAGCAGTTGGCAGGCAAAGATGTGTCGTACAATAATTTATTGGATATTGATGCCGCGGTTAACCTAATTGCAGAATTCAACGAAACAAGTTTTGCCATTTTAAAACATACCAACGCTTGCGGAGTAGCTTCGCGAAGTACGGTATTGGAATCGTGGAATGCCGCACTGGCAGGCGACCCGGTTTCGGCATTTGGCGGAGTACTTATTACCAATGCAACCATTGATAATGCAACTGCCCTGGCAATGAATGCTATTTTCTTTGAAGTAGTTATTGCGCCCGCCTACGAGCCCGATGCTTTAACGGTGCTGATGCAGAAAAAAAGTAGGATAATACTTATTCAGAAGAAAAAAGAGGTGCAACCAAAATTGTTTCGTTCGTTACTGAACGGCATATTAATGCAAGAGCGCGATACCTTGGCTGAACAGAAAGAGCAAATGAAACCGGTAACTGTTAAAATGCCTACCGAGCAGGAGTTTGAAGACCTTATTTTTGCCAATAAAATAGTAAAACATACCAAAAGCAATGCAATTGTATTGGCTAAAAATAAACAATTGTGTGCAGGTGGAGTAGGGCAAACCTCGCGCGTTGATGCTTTGAAACAAGCCATAGAAAAAGCAAAAAACTTTAACTTCGATTTAAACGGAGCAGTGTTGGCATCCGATGCTTTTTTCCCGTTTGCCGACTCTGTAGAAATTGCTCATAATGCAGGCGTTACTGCCATTGTGCAACCCGGCGGTTCAATTCGCGACAACGATTCTGTCGAGTTTTGCGATAAAGCACAAATAAGCATGGTGTTTACCGGCATTCGTCATTTTAAACATTAAAATAAGTAAAATAAAAAGTCAAAAGCTTTGTTGAAAAGTTTTTGGCTTTTTATTTGCATTATTAATATCGATTGAATGAAATATATAAATTATTTTATACTTTCGTCGATTCAATTGCAGATGCAAATAAAAGTAATATAAAATATAAGTAAAACGAAACATGGGACTACTTTCGTTTCTGAACAGAGAAATAGCCATTGACCTTGGCACCGCAAATACAATTATTATTCAAAACGATAAAATTGTAGTTGATGAGCCTTCGATTATTGCTATTGACCGAAATACAAAAAAGCCGATTGCTGTTGGACATAAAGCGCAACAGATGCACGGTAAAACACACGAAGACATTAAAACCATTCGACCGCTTCGCGACGGAGTAATTGCCGACTTTCAAGCTGCTGAAATGATGATTCGTGCACTAATAAAAATGGCAGACACCAAGTCGAGTATATTTAACCCTTCAATAAAAATGGTTATTTGTATTCCGTCGGGTAGTACCGAAGTTGAAATTCGTGCAGTTCGCGACTCGGCAGAACATGCCGGCGCACGCGAAGTATATATGATTTATGAACCAATGGCGGCTGCATTGGGTATAGGTATTGATGTAGAAGCCCCGGAAGGTAATATGGTAGTGGATATTGGGGGCGGAACCACCGAAATTGGTGTTATTTCTTTGGGCGGCATTGTTGTAAATCGTTCGATACGTATTGCAGGCGACGATTTTACTGAGGACATTCAGGAATACATGCGTCATCAACATAATATAAAAATTGGCGAACGTACTGCCGAAGCTATTAAAATTGCCGTAGGTTCGGCGTTGCCCGAACTAGACAATCCGCCTGCCGATTATTTGGTTCGCGGACCGCACCAAATGACTGCTTTGCCGGTTGAAATTCCGGTATCGTACCAAGAAATTTCGCATTGTTTAGATAAATCGATCAATAAAATTGAGGCTGCTATTTTAAGTGTACTTGAACAAACACCGCCCGAATTGTATGCCGATATTTATAATAAAGGTATTTATTTGGCAGGTGGAGGAGCCTTGCTTCGCGGTTTAGATAAACGACTGTCGGAAAAAACCAACATTCCCGTGCATATTTCCGAAGACCCGTTGCGCGCTGTAGCTCGCGGTACCGGAATTGCACTTAAAAATGTAAACAGATTCCAATTCTTATTACGTTAATACCGTTTTCAACTAAAGAATGCAAGCATTTATTCGGTTTATCATTCGGTTTCATTTGTTTTTTTTGTTTCTGTTGGTCGAAATGCTTGCCTTGGGCATAGTTATAAACGGCAACAGCGACAGAAAGGCGAAAGCTGTGAGCAGCGCAAATGCCGTTGCCGGGGCTTTCTATAGCCAATTGAATGTGGTAACCGAGTATTTGTCGTTGCGAAATACCAATAAATTATTGGCCCAGGAAAATGCTCGTTTTAGTAATTTACTTAAAACGTCGTTTAAAAACAATATGGTTCGAAAGGTCGAAATTCATGATTCGGCGTACCGGCAACAATATTTTTATTTTCCGGCTAAAGTTATTAATAATTCGACCAATAAAAATCAGAATTATATTACCTTAGATAAAGGTTCAGACCAAGGAATTGAGGTTGATATGGCGGTTGTTGGACCTAATGGAATTGTTGGTATTGTTAATTCGGTATCAAAAAATTTTTCAACCGCAATTTCGATGTTAAATACTAAGCTTATTTTAAGCGGACGAATTAAACGGAATAATTATTTTGGCCCGGTGGTGTGGCCCGGCACCGATTATCGATATGTTGAATTGATTGATATTCCGTCGCATATTTCGATTCAGGTAGGCGATACGGTAGTTACCAGTGGTTTCTCTACTATTTTTCCTGAAGGTGTACCTATTGGGTTGGTTAAAAACCACAGCATTGACAAAGGCAGCAATTTTCATCGAATAACACTTGAACTTACTACCGATTTTAAAAGTTTGAGCTTTGTAAATATTGTAAATAATTTGCTGAAAACAGAACAAGAAACCTTAGAAAAATCGGTTGAAAATGATTAGGCTGCTACCAAAAATACTTATTCAGGCTTTTGTTTTACTGCTGCTTCAGGTAGCAGTAGTAAATAATATTAATTTGGGTACGTTGAATATTACGCCGCATTTTTATGTGTTGTTTTTTCTATTATTGCCTTTCGAAACGCCTGCTTGGATCATGCTGTTTATTGGCTTTTTCTTCGGTTTAAGTATCGATTTGTTTTCCGACACCAACGGTTTGCATGCAGCATCGTCGGTGGTTTTGGTATTTGTACGGGCTATTGTGCTTAAAGGTTTGGC
>JAIFNC010000214.1 GCA_020047935.1 Bacteroidota bacterium | reverse complement strand
ACAAAAAAAGGAACATTTATCAATTCCAAATATCGTACTAATTTTGAGGAAAAGTATGAAAAATATTTTTAAGTAAAGTACTTTTTTGAAATATTTGCAAACTTTTTATGTATATTCCACTATTTCAGAGAAATAAAAAAGCTTCTTAAAAGTTTTCACTTTCAAAAAGCTTTTCTCTTAATTAATAAAATATTTTTGTTTGAACAAATCTTTTTCAGCTTTCAAGGCTTTCATATCCAAACCAATAAATGCTTGTGCTTTTTCTTTGGTGGTAATATCGGGGTAAGCAATTTCGCCTTTTACACCCAAGCTTGCCAACAAACGAGCTAATTTAACGCGAGCTTCTTGCGCAAACATCAATCCGCTCGAAACAATTCTGCCCACCTCAACCGGTGCGTGGAACGAACTTCCGTGTCCGGCAGCGGCAAAATCCCAACGCCATTGCGATTTGCGAATTGCCAACAAAATAGGTTTCATGGCTTCTTCGGTTGCGCCGGCATCCCAAGCTGCTTTGGCTTCAACGTGTGCTTGTACCAACATGGTTTCCAACATGTCGCGCTGTTCTTTAATTTTATCTTGGCGTTCGTACACGTCGGCAACCAAGCGGTCGGTTTCCTCGCGGTGGCAAACTTGGCACGAACCCGAAATATTATTCAACGGACTGCCCAATTTATGATTTGTAAATTTTTGTCCGCCTTCGCTTTTGTAAGGCATGTGGCAATCGGCACACGATACGCCGCGCTGCGAATGAACACCCATTTTAAATATTTCATAATCCGGATGTTGTGCTTTCAACATCGGTGCTTTGCTTATTGCATGCGTCCAATCCGAAAACTGAATGTTGTCGTAGTAAGCTTCCATATCTTCCATGGTAGTACCTTTATCCCAAGGGAACGTTAAATAAGGTACTCCTTCTTCGGGCACTTTGGTATTGAAATAATATTCAACGTGGCACTGTGCGCAAACCAACGAACGCATATCCTGATGCGATGCTTTTTTAATATCTTTTCCTTGGCGCTCAAAAGCTTCAACCAATGCCGGACGAGTAATGGTAAGGTTCATGGTTTTGGCATCGTGGCAATCGGCACAACCAATGTGGTTTACAATTTCGGCACCGTGTTTTGCCCATTTGCCTTTATAAAATTCCGAAGCGCTGCCCAATTCTTTAATCATACGAGGCACATCGGGACTTTTGCAAGTCCAGCAAGTAGAAGGCAGCGGACCTGTTTTCTCATCCACCGGACCGCCCGAACGCAAGCTGTTATGCAAATCGGTAACTGCATAAGCATGTCCGCGTCCTTGGTTATAATCTTTAGCAAAGGCATAACCGGCAAAAAGTACAACAATTCTTGGGTCCCAAATACGATTGGTACTGGCGTGGGAAATTTTGTCCCCAAACCTCGTTACGAGGCTCTAAATCATTCACTTCAACTTTTGGTTTGAAAACATATTCGGTTTCAACCCTGCGCTCGGTAATTGACGATGCCAATAAGCCAAGCACAAAAACTACCACTACAGTTGCTGCAAAAAGCAACCAATTTACCCATACTTTTCTACTGTTTTGCGTTTCCATTTTTTAAGTGTATTTTTTAGTAAATTTCAATTCTATATAATAAAAGTTCGTGAAAATTAAATTTTATGCGTTGTGTTGAAATTTGATTCAGCTATTAAATAACCGGTTATCAATCATTTTCAAATTAACAAATTACCGAATTAACAAATTTTTAGTTTAATTAATTCTGCATAATTTTTTGAAGCCAATCGGGTACCGGGCTTGTAAGCTTAGGCACACGTGCATCGGGCACCGACGAAAGGCTGTTTACCCGTCCGTGTGGCACTTCGCGGTGGCATTGCCAGCACATAAAGCCTTCGCCTTCCTTGTTATTGTCGGCAGTAACATCCAAGGTCGAAACATTGTGGTTTACATTTTCGTGACATCGTTTGCAATTTTCTTGCACCACTTTTTTGCCGGCCTCTTTAATAAAAATTACTTGCGGTTCCATGCGCAAGGTAAACATGGTTGCATGGCGTGCGCCATCCATAGCTTTAAAAGCGTACTTGGCAACCGGGTTGGTGTGCGGCACGTGGCAATCGTTGCAAGTAGCACGCTCGCGGTGCGAACTGTGATTCCAAGTGGCATACTGCGGATTCATTACGTGGCAGTTAATGCAAGTTTCAGGCTCATCGGAAAGGTACGAAGCAGCGTTCGAAATCTTAACGGTATACAAACCTAAACCTACAAAAATTCCTGCCAGAATAATTACCGGAAGTTGCCAAACTTTAGGCGGAATTAATTGTTGTAAGCGTTGTTTCATGTATAGTTCAGTTTTTAATTATTGGCTAATTTCTTCTTAAAAATACGTTTTAGTGTTTTCAATTTTTTACTTTTTTGAAAATTCAACTTAATTTAATTTTTTATAATGTATTCATTATAAGTTAGATGATTTCAAAAAAACAATCTTTTGTTTTGCTTTAAAAGCATTATTAAATAATGCAATAAATATAGTATTGAAATACTTAAATTACAAAATAAAAAACATGTTTTATAACATAAATTCTAATGTTATTAAAATAACAACGAATTGAAAATTGTGGAAGTTTTTTGAATAAATTACGTTAAATCCGCAAGTTTGCGCCAACTTGCTAATAGTCATCGACTCAACGAATAAAAAATCATGCAGCAAACCGGCTAACAATCTGCTTTAAAATAACTAAATTGAGGCGATGATATGCGGATTTGATGAATTTCAAAAAATAAAAACCCCGCATAAAGCAGGGTTTTTATAGGTTGTTTTATAACCATTTAAGGTAAGGGAAGTCTTGTCGGTGAGGCAACAACGGATGGTGCGGCCATAACCTTACACCAAATTTAAAGTTGCCGGCTTCGGTAGGAACAAACGCTATTTGGTAAGTTGCTTCCGAGCCTTCGAGTTTAAGTTGGCTGCCTTCTATGGTTTCAATTATTTCTATGGCACCGGCGGCATCAATTTCAACAATTTGCATTTCAATACCAAATTGTACATCTTTAAGCATGCCCAACTCAATCTTATATTCAAGAATGTATTTTTCGCCGGGAAGCACTTGACTTAATTCATTTAATTCCGATTTTTGGTCGGTTACTTGAATTTCTTTCCAATAATTTACTACGCGACGTTTCCAAGCTGCCAATTCTTTTACACTTCTATAATTTTCTTGGAAGAACGGTTTTACTCGCGCATACATTGGGGTATAGAATCGCTCATTATAATCGTTTATCATACGAGTGGTCGTAAAATCGGGCGCTATATCGGCAATACAGTTTTTAATGTATTGTACCCACTGCACCGGAATGTTATTTTCGTTTCGTTCGTAGAACATAGGCGCAATTTCGCTTTCAATAATGTTGTACAAAACTTCGGCATCCAGTTCGTCTTGGAAATCTTGATTTTCGTACGTACGTTCTTGCGCAAGTGCCCAGCCGGCATTTGGTTTGTAACCTTCAACCCACCAACCGTCGAGCACGCTCAAATTAAGCACCCCGTTCATTACGGCTTTCATTCCGCTGGTTCCGGAAGCTTCGAGCGGACGAGTTGGGGTATTTAACCAAACATCGACCCCTTTCACCAATTTTTTTGCAAGTTCGATATCGTAATTTTGCAAGAAAATAATTTTGCCCATAAATTCAGGACGTTGCGAAATTTCAATAATGTGCTTAATCAATTTCTGTCCACCTCCATCGCTTGGGTGCGCTTTGCCTGCAAAAACAAACTGTACCGGACGTTCCGGATTGTTAACAATTCGGTTTAACCGATCCATATCGGAAAACAGCAAATGTGCACGTTTGTAAGTAGCAAAACGTCGTGCAAAACCAATGGTAAGCGTATTATGGTTTAGTGCCGAGGTAACCTTTACAATTTTTTTCGGGTTTACATGGCGGTTAATCAAGTTATCGTTAAGTCGTTGCTTAATATATTCCATCAGTTTTTTTCTGCGCAAGTTCTTAACATCCCATACTTTTTGGTCGGGCAACTCTTTAATTTTTTGCCAATACGCCTTATTGCCTTTATTTTGTTCGAAATCTTTACCAAAAGTTTCTTCATACAAAATTCGCCAATCTTTGGCAGTCCAAGTATTGTAATGTACGCCGTTGGTTACATAGCCAATGTGTAATTCTTCAGGTTGGTATCCGTCCCACATTTTATTAAACATCATTTTTGTAACCTCGCCATGCAACATACTCACGCCGTTTATTTCTTGCGATAAATTGGCCGCCAAATGACTCATCGAAAAGTTTTCCGATTTACTTCCGGGACGCATTTTACCAAGGTTCATAAACTCGTCCCAGCTTATATTCAACCGGTCGGAATAATGTCCCAGATACATCATCATTTGGTCTTCGGAAAAAGCATCGTGTCCGGCAGGCACCGGAGTATGTGTGGTAAATAAGTTCGACGCACGCACAATTTCAACCGATTCGTTAAAAGTCAAGTTTTGTTCGTTTATAAACTTATTTAGCCGTTCAATGGTTATGAATGCAGCATGTCCTTCGTTGCAATGGTAAATACAATGCTTTAGCTCTAAGCTGGTAAGTGCTTTAATACCTCCAATACCCAGTATAAGCTCTTGCTTTATACGAGTGTCGGAATCGCCTCCGTATAATTGATAAGTTATAGTACGGTCTTCGGCATTGTTTTTATCAAAATCGGTATCGAGCAGGTATAAATTAATACGCCCTACAGCAACTTTCCAAATTTGAACATAAACCACCCTACCGGGGAACGGAACTTGAATAATTTTAGGCGTACCGTCGGCTTCCAACACGCGTTCAATAGGCAAGTTATCGAAATTTTGCATATCCATTTGCACAAACTGCTCGCCCGAAGGGGTAATTTGTTGTGTAAAGTACCCGTAGCGGTACAATAAACCTATACCATTTAAATTGAAATTTGCATCGGAGGCTTCTTTTAAATAGTCGCCTGCCAAAATACCCAAACCTCCCGAATAAATTTTGAGTGTATCGTGCAAGCCGTATTCCATACTAAAATATGCAATAGCTGGTTTGTTTTCAGGCTTTGGCGTGTTCATATATTTATGAAAATGCGCCATTACCTTATCGTATTCACCCATAAAGTCAATATCGTTCTCAAGCTCTTTGAAACGAGCATACGGAATTTGCTTCAAGAAAATAATCGGATTTCTCTCGGCGTCGCCCCATAGTTCGGCATCTATACTTCTGAAAAGCTCTACGGCATCGTAATTCCACGACCACCAAATATTTCGAGCCAGTACATTTAGTCCCTTAAATCGCTCAGGCAACTTGGTTTCAACCACAATTTGTTTCCAGTCGGGTCGGTTGCTTTTATAAATTTTTTCTGCTTTTCCGGTTTCGGCAAGTACAGGAACAAATATATCCGAACGCTTGCTGCGTTTTTGCAAAGCTACATTGTATGCCTTAAAATAGTTTTTAATTAAATGCTCCCATAAGGCAATGCGCGAAATAGCAAAAGCTTCTTTTTTAATCATTTGCCTATCAAGCGGCGGGAAATTAATAAAAGCAATTACATGCTCAACAATGGCACGAATTAGGTCGGTATCGTGCCCTACATTACGTTCCAGTACTTCAATACCTCGGTTTGAGCTAACCAGTTCGCGGTTTACCCACATACCAATACCTGCATGGTTGGTAGTAATGGTGGGTACCGAAAAAGCCAAACTTTCAAGCGGCGTATAACCCCAAGGTTCGTAATAAGAAGGAAAAATGGTTAAATCCATGCCTATCAGCATATCATAGTATTTCATATTAAAAATACCATCGTTGCCGTCTAAATATGAAGGTGCATAAATAATTTTAACCTTATCGCTCGCCGAATTGGTAATTCCGCCCGCTAAAATTGCATTCAAAATTTGGTCATATTCGGCATGGTGCAAATAATGTGTAGTAAAACCGCCTTCAGAAGTGGTAGTACCGTCGTGTTCCATTCTGTTTACCAAATCTTTGCGCGGTCCGTAGTTGCTCGTTGGTACCATTATGAATGCAATAATTTGCTTTTCGAGCAAATCCGATTTATTTAAATCGCTCATGGCTTCAATAAACAAATCAATACCTTTGTTTTTAAATTCGTATCGGCCGCTGTTGGCAATAATAATGGCATCATCTTGAGGTTTTTCGCCAATAATTGCTTCGGCAACTTCAAGCAAACGGGTTCTGCCTTCTTTGCGTTTCTTTTCAAACTGTTTTTCTTTTGGAACAAACGAATCGTCGAAACCGTTTGGTGTAATTACATCTACCTTTCGTTCCAAAAACTGAGCACATTCCGTTGCGGTAATTTCGCTTACTGTAGTAAAACAATCGGCAGTTTGCGCCGAAAGTTTTTCGAGCGAATGTTTTGCAATAACGCCCAATTCGCGAGCTTTTGTATCGCCATGGTAAGAAGTTAATTCCTTGTAAAGCGGATAATTATTTCCTGCCAACGAGCGCCCCAGCACAGTTGCGTGCGTAGTAAACATGGTGCTAATGTGCGGTGCTTTAGTGTGCAAGTATAAAATTCCGGTACCGGTCATCCATTCGTGGAAATGCGCAATACATTTGGTATCGAAAGCCAGGTTGTAATTGAAAAAGCTTTCAATTACCTTGCCCGCAGCATAACCAAACATGGCAGCCTCAACATAATCGTACTGCCCGTAAATTGAGTCGAGTTTATAAGTTTTCCACAATTCTTCCAAAATTTCATTTTTCTTGGAAATAAAACTGGTAAAATCGATAAGAATAACCATAGGTTTGCCTACAATATTCCATCGTCCGGTTCGCACACGCAATCCGGTTTTGGCAGTTACATATTTCCAATCTTTAAAAAGCTCTTTGTCTTCTTCAAATGCCGGATTTTCATCGGTGTCGCGCCATACATCGGGACCGATAAGAATAAGTTTGTTTCCGTACTTTTGCATTAATTTTGGCGCTTTTGTGGCAATAACGGTGTTAATGCCGCCAACTTTATTACAAATTTCCCAACTTACTTCAAAAATATAATCCGGTTCAATTACCAAATCTGTCATAGTATGTAAAATAAAAATTAATTATTCTGTTTTCTTTTTTGCTCCGGTTTTAGCCTTGGCAGCAGGTTTTGCGGCTGTTTTGGCTTCAACTTTTGCAACGGGTGCAGCTTTTTTGGCGGCAACCTTGGGTTTTGCCATGTTACCGGCTTCTACTTTTTCTTTATTTTGTTGAAGCGCGGCCAATTTTGCTTGCAATGCTTTCATTTCCTCTTTGTGTTGTTCCAGCAAATCGTGCAGTTCGTCCGCCGAAAGTTCATGTGCAGTTTTCTCGGCTCGTTGAATCTGAATAATAAAATCGCTCAGCACGTTCATGTAGTTGATAAAAGCTTCGTAAGGCGAACTGTACGGATTAAAATACATGTGTACATCGCCGTCGTTAAAAAACTTGGTACACATATAGTAAAAATGGTCGGAGGTTTGTAAATATTTCCAATCCAACTGTAGTTTAGGGTCTTTAATTCGGTCGATAACACTTTTAAGTTCGTACAATTTATCGAAAGCTTCGTCTTGCAATTCGTTGCCCAACCAAGCCGTAAGGTCGCGCTCCTCGTCGGCCCACGAAATTGGGTGCGTTACATGCACCGGAGCAATAGGCGAATACATTTCGGCAGTTTCAGTAGGGGTTGCGAAACGGTAATTTGGGTCGCGCAATACATATTCGGGCAAAGCACGCATGAACTCAAAAACTCCGGTGTCTGCCCATTGGTGTTCGCCAAAGGTTTCGTAGTCCATAAACAAATTTACAATTTCTTCGTTATGCGGAATGGCATCGAGCCAACCTTTATACTTTTCAACTGTAAGCGGCCATTCAGCCCAATTTTTGTTCGAAAAACGGAATGCAATATCATCGGAAAGTTTGAAATTTTTCAGCAAAACTTTTAGTTTTGGATTCCGGGCATTGAAGTACACAAAGTTCGGACTTTTCCAACCTAAAATATGCTTGGCTCCTTCGGTAAGCATAACTTTGAAGCCTTTTTCTGCTACCATTTCGCCAATATGGTCGGAGTAAATTAACTCGGTATTTCGAAAAGCCGTAGGTTTTTGCCCAAAATACTTGAATATTTTTTCGTCGTGGGCATCAATTTGGGCAAAAAATTCTTCTTTACTTTTAAGCGAAGCCAAGGAATGCGAATAAGTTTCCGAAAGAAATTCGACACAACCTGTTGCTGCCAATGCTTTAAAACTGTCCAATACATCGGGCGCGTAAAGTTCCATTTGGTCGATAAAAGTACCTGAAAGCGAATAACTTATTTTGAATTTTCCTTGATACTTATTAATAAGTTCCAACATAAGATTATTGGTTGGTAAATAGCATTTTTCGGCTACTTTACGCATTATTTTCCGATTTTCGAATTCGTCGAAATAGTAATGGTCGTTGCCTATGTTGAAAAATCGGTAATTCTTTTTTATTCTGAAAGGTTGATGCACCTGAAAATAAAAGCAGATAGTTCTCATATTATTTAGTTTTACTTTTTCACTTAATTCATAGCCAATTTATAAACTTCGTTTACTTGCAATGCAGCATTTTCCCATTTAAGGTTTTCTACCTCAATTTTGCCGTAATGTTTAAAAGTAGCCGAAAGCCCGTTGTAGTTTAGCAGGCCGTAAATAGCATCGGCTATGGCGTCGTCGTCCCAAAAATCGACTTTAATGGCATGTTGCAAAATTTCCGACACGCCCGACTGTTTCGAAATAATAACCGGAACGCTCGAACGCATAGCTTCTAAGGGCGAAATACCAAAGGGTTCCGAAACCGACGGCATAACATACACATCGCTTTGCCCAAACATTCGCGCCACGTCGTCGCCTTTTAAAAAGCCGGTAAAGTGAAATTTGTCGCTAATTTTTAGGGCAGCAGCGTGCATTATCATATCGTTCATCATATCGCCCGAGCCTGCCATTACAAACCGAACATTGGGCATTCTTTTAAGTACTTTGGCTGCTGCTTTTATAAAATACTCCGGACCTTTCTGAAAAGTTATTCGACCCAAAAAAGTTACAATTTTATCGTCAACCGATTTGCTATACTCGCGCTGCGCCATTTGGTCGGGTTCAACGGCATTATATACGGTGGTTACTTTTTCGGCATTTATACCGTAGCGTTCTATAATAATATTTCGCGTAAGGTTGCTTACGGCTATTATTCTGTCTGCCATTTGCATACCCATTTTCTCGATATCGAAAACTTGCGTATTAACATTTTCGCCGCTTCGGTCAAATTCGGTAGCGTGTACATGAATAACCAGCGGTTTGCCCGATATTTTTTTTGCAGCAACTCCGGCAGGGTAAGTTAACCAATCGTGCGCATGAATAACATCGAACTTATGCTGTTGGGCAATAACGGCGGCAGCAATGGCATAATTCGATACTTCTTCCATTAAATTAGTACCGTATTTGCCCGAAAAACTAAGGGTTCCTTCGGCCGAAAGTTGTTGTTCTTTAGCTAACCAAAAATCTTTTACACTCTTAAAGCTGAACGATTTACTTATGTTTTCTTTACTGCGAATATATTCGTGAAATTCTTCGGGAGTTAAATAAGGTACCATAACCGAACCAACTTCAATATAAGTAAGTTCTTTCCAAATATTGAATTCTTCGGTATGTTCTTCTTCGTTGGATAATTGGGAAAACTCGTTAAAAAAGGATTTTGTTCGTATGCGTACATTATTGGCTCCTACAATGCTCTGGGTATCGGTGTCTTCGTCGCCAAAAGCTTTGGGTATTACAAAAATAACCTCAGTTCCGCACTGTGCCAAGCCTCTGGTTAAACCTTTGCAAGCAGTTCCTAAACCCCCTGTTATGTGTGGTGGAAATTCCCACCCGAACATCAATGTTTTTATAGGCATGGGCTGGTAAATTATTTAGTTTTCATATTTTTTATTGTTTTTCAAGGTTGTCGGCCAAAAATTTAATGCGAAGAATTTCGGCAACACTCCAAGCGTACGAAATAGCACCGCGACCTTTGTGCGGCGGGTCGGCATCGAACATTTCGGAAATGGTTCCTATACCGTGCAGTTTCATTTCTTCTTCGAATTTAGCATACATGGTGCGCACAAATGATAATCCACCTTTACCATGAATTTTAAGATAAGCCGCAGCAAAATGTCCGCTTAACCAAGGCCAAGCAGTCCCCTGGTGGTAAGCTTGTTCTTTATCGCTTGCCGAGCCGGCACAATTGCCGTGGTAATTGAGGTGATTAGGCGGCAAAGTTCTTAACCCTTTGTCGGTAAGCAGGTTTTGTTTTACTTCTTCGAGCAAATCGTTGCATTGGTATATGTTCAATGGCGAAAATTCGAGCGATGCGGCTATTATTTGATTCGGACGAATGGTAAAATCCTTATGATTTTGGTATACAAAATCGGCTAATCCTTTATGGTTTTCGTCGGTAAATACTTCAATAAAAGAATTTTTTACTTGTTCTTCGATTGGTTTCCAGGTTGAAACAAATTTAGTATCGCCAAATTTTTCCGATAAGTTAACCGCAAAAGCAATGGCATTGTACCAAAGTGCATTCACTTCAACTACATAACCCGGGCGTTTGGTTACCGGCATATTATTCGAAATAGTATCCATCCAAGTAAGCGGATGTCCGGTACTATCGGCATGAATAAGCCCGTTTTCGGCCATGTGAATATTAGGGCAACTGTTTGTTTTAAATTTATTCAGTATTAGTTTTAACACCGGCAAATATTTCTTATACACTTCTTCTTCTGAAGAAAAATGAAGGTAATGCTGCAAGGTAAATGCATACCAAAGTTTAGAATCGGCAAAACAGGCATCCTGAAATTTTAGCGGTTGCCCTTCGGTGTAATAAGCTTTTAAATCGGCAGTTATGGTGTCGAGTGTTTTTTTGAAGTCGGTTTTATTATTGCTTTGCAAGGTAAGCCCGGGTAAAGCAGCCAGGGTATTACGCAAGCGTTTGCTAAACCAAGGGTAACCGGCAATAAGTTCGGTTCCGGTAGGTTTTCGAACAAAAAACTGGTTTGCCGAATTTATTAAGCAGTTTTCGAAATTGGTTCGCGGAGTGCGTTTTTTAATTTCGGCGGCAAAATCGGTTTTAAGTTTTTCGGTAGCTTCTTCGCTAAGGCTCAGCGATAAATACACGCTTTCGCCTTTTTTTATTTCGAATTCGAAAAAACCGGGAACAAATAAATCTTCCAAACAATCGTACCCACGGTCTTTTTCTTTGGCATATTCTACATTATAAAACCAATCGGGTGCCGAAATGTACTCGGCTTTTTTTGAAAGCTGCATGTACAAATACGGATAAGCATCGTACATTCGAGTTTTTATGCCGTTTGCAACCAATTCGAAACGGTTGCTTACATCCATATTCGCTTTGCTTAATGTATGAATATTTCGGAATGCCAAAAACGGATGCAGACGGAGTAAGGTAGGCGAAGTGGCTTCCTCCAAGGTATATTTTATCATTACCTGAACTTTATCCTGCGCCAAAATCATTTCTTTACGTAGGGTAACACCGCCCACATGAAAGGTTAACGCCGGAACCGGGTCGGTAACAAAATCTTGAAAATACTTGTGTCCGCCATGTATTTTTCCGGGATATTTACGAACAGCCATATGAAATTGTGCATCGCGCTGAATAATTGTTTCGTCAATAGCAGAAACCAGTACATGGTTTCCGCCGTCCAAATATTCGAGCGGTGTAATAAGCAGCCCGTGATATTTGCGTGTATGGCAATTCATAATGGTTGAAGAGGCAAAAGTTCCTGCTTTGTTGGTTCGTAAATACTCTTTTCCCAAACTGTATTTTACGTTAATCAACTGTGCTCTATCAAATTCTAAGTAACTCATAGGCTTTAATTTGTTACGTTTTATTATTTAGGTTTCTTCTTAATTCAATTAGAATTAAAACGAGAAATTGTCAAGTTTATTTGTATATAAGTATCAATTTGCGTAAAGTTAGC
>JAIFNC010000097.1 GCA_020047935.1 Bacteroidota bacterium | reverse complement strand
TTGTAAAAATACAATTTAGCATTTTCGGGGTTTTCGACAAAACATTTTTCGCGTGTACCGGTTGTATTTATCCATTCTTTAACACTCCATGCTGTTATGTCGTAAAATTATGCCATGTTTTATAGTTTACTATTAAACAAAACTAAACATAAATTGTTAGTTTTAAAAACGAATATTACGTTTGGTTGTATGCATTCCCTAAATAAAACTATGCGATTCTTTTTCCGATAATAAACCATAAAATAATCGAACCTATTAAACTGACAATGCTGTTGAAGTTTTCAATAATTTTAAATCTACCTAATTTTTTTTCGTTCGTAAATATAATCTTTAGCATCTGATTCAGCAGATTCTAGATATGTTTTAAAGCAATACAGCCCCGATAAGTATGAAATTACAATGTTTTATAATTAAAATAAGTTTGTAAGGTTCCAGCCCTTCAAGAGTTTGTATGGCACTTTATTAATTCTTTAATGGTTCATGCACTTAATTTGTTATATACGTGCAAATTAAATAGTGATGCCGTATTTTTTTAATTTCATAATAGATTGAAAAGCCTTTATCAAAGCTTGCTCTTTTATTAGTTCTCTTTTCGCTAATGCCACTTGAACAGATTTTACATTAGCCAACTCTAAATTATTAAAAATTTGTGTTTGATTTGACAAATCAATTATTCGTTTCCAATCGTTTTTTGAAAGAAGCAGAAGTTTATCATAAATAAATTTTATTTCTACAACTTCAACATCATCTAGTTTTGACAATAATTTTATTTCCTCTTCAAGTGCAGGATTTTCCGAAATAAAGTCAATAACTTTTTTACCAAAATTAATTTCTCTCGATGTTAAATTTTTCTGTTCTCTAACTTTTTTAAGCAATTCAAAGGCTAACATATAATCGAAATCCTCCAAATTATTGCTATCTATAAATTTTTTGAACCCATCCCAGAATCTCACCCCCAATTTTAAAATTTCGCCGATTGTAAATATGGTTTGCTCCGAATTATTTGCTTCAATTTCTTTTTCGTTTTCACGCTGCGTTTTTTCTTCTTCCGTAACCAAATAATCTGACAGAATTTCAACTAAATTTTCAGAATAAGAAGTTTCTTTAAGTTTTTTCCAAGAAGATTCACGTTTTGCATATTCCGAAATTAAACTTCCACTTGCTTCTGTAATTATGTGGTTGTACACAAATGCAAGCAATTTTAATAAATGATTGCTCAGAAAATCGTCAATTCTTTGTTCTTCATAGATTTTCCACAAATCAATTCTATTGTTTGTCAAATAATGGAAATATGAAACCGAATATGCAACTGAAAGGGCTTTTAAACTTGTGTCGCCAATAGCATTAACGCCCTTTCTTCCAAAACGCAGGTCTATTGTTTTGAATAGAATTGCATTTGCAATCAGTTTGCGATAAAAATTTTCGCCCGGCAACTTGTTTTTGTTGACTAATTCAGTGATTTTTTTCGTATAGTGAATGAAGTTTTTTTGAGAACCTTGTGCTACAAAATGAGGTTCTAATTCCCAACCATTAATGAACTTTGCAATGTCTGATTTTACAAACTTTAAGTTTGACGGATTTTGTTCCTTGAAGTTCTTTTGTTGCTTTGGCGTTTGTTTATTTAACGTTTCGCGATATTGTCCGTTTGTCCGTTCAAAGAACCACAATAGCGACTGATTTTTATTTTCGGGATTTACAACATATTTTTTTCTCGATAAATTTTCTAATTGAACGAAATATGGATTGTTTGAAGATAAATCCAGTTCAGTAACTTTTGTCTGACTATTTGCATATCTGGCTATGTTTGGAACCTCAATATTTTTTTGTTGTCTATCTTTTATTATTGTTAATTTCATTTGCACAAAAACCTTACTTAAATCAGCATCTTTAAATTTCTTTTGCGTATGATACAATGAGGCTGTTGTTTGTCCACCATTCACAATTTGAAAGTCATTAAGCTTTGTAATAACCAATTGATTATCTATTGTGTTAGTTTCTAAACTATCAGCAGTTGCAGTAATACCATTATTATAGGGAAGAAACATTTGAGGCTTATTGCGTATAGTGTCCTTAATGCCTTTGTTATATTTAATTGTCTGACCCAAAAAGGCACGAACATTACTTTCTAATAATTCGCTTGAAAATTCTTTGTACAACTTAGCTAATATTTCTCCAGGTACAATAGCCAAATAACAATCGTACATTTCATCAATGCTAGGAACTTTTAAACATTGCAAACCTTTTCCGTTTTCAGCAAATTTTTCAAATTCTATTTCTATTGGTTCGTGAACACTGTTAGATTCATTGATTTTAAACAAACGTGAAATATCCCAAGTGTGAACGAAAACATCAACATCAGCAATTTCAATTTTTTCTTTCTCGTGATTTGAAAAACCGTTTATCAGAAAATAAACATTGATACGGTCAAAATCCTTACCTTGTTTTCCGATTGTTCCAATTAAATGATATATTTCTGTATGTGATTTGTCAATGTAGTCAATATGGCGTTTTAATGCCGAATTAATAAAACGTTTTGTTTGATTAAGCGATTTTGTGTAGTCGTCTTTTGTGATATTGTAATTGAAGTCGCTTTTATAAAAAGTAACAAACAAATCAAGTGTTTCAAAGTATTCCTTTTTGTTTTCGTCTTTGAATAAATCTTTTAAACAGTAACCGTTTATTTTCCAGTCAATACCTCCCTGGCTATTCGGGTGAATATACGACAAAACTCTTGCTCCTTCTGATTTTCCGATTGATTCTAAAACTTCAATGCTGTATTCTGTAAATTTATCCTCAAAACTCGCTCCTTCTCCTTCCGAATAAACTCTTGATGCGACATCTGACTTTAATTCTTCAATATAATTTTCTAATGCTTTTTCCATTTACTAAATATTTGTTCTGGATTAATAATCAAATTTTCAACAGCCGAAATTTCTATTGAATACGAAGTATCAAAAACACCCAATGGCAAATCACTTTTCACGATTTTAGGAAAGGCAGAAGTTACAGCAAAAGCAAATGTTCTCTTGAGCGAATACATCTTTCCATAATACTCCCTATCAGTATCAAAATAACCGTTTATCTGTAATTTGCCATTGAAAAAATTAAGTTCTTCTGAGGTTGAAATATTTTGTCGAGTTTGTTCTACGATTGAATTAAGCGAAATACCGTTGTCTTTTACAGCTTCGGTAGAATATAAAACCAAAAACAATTCGCTGAAATTCTCAGTATCTAATTGTCTCTCATTAGAAATTTTAATTCGTGGTTGCATTGAAGAAGTAAATTTAATTTCAATGCCAATTGAACCCAATGTGAAATCTTTCGCTTGAAATTCATGTTCTGCACTTGTCCATGCATTTAGAGCATTTGCAGATGTTTTTTCGTTATTCAATAGATAGTTGAGAAACAACAATTCACCAATCAAGCCTTTTTGCTGTTCAAGTGTTAATCCGTTAAAATTGATTTTATCAAAAAGTTTTTTCCATTTTGAAACAACATTCAGGGTTGTTGATATAGCTTCGCTTTCTGTAACGCTTTCTTCAATATCGTCAAGAATGTTGTGAATGAACAGTGAGAAAATATCTTTCAAATCATTATCTAAAAGATAAATATTAAGTTCAATATTATTTTCTAAGTCAATTGTAAAAATTTCTACGCCTTTAAAACGGTAATTTTTCAGTTCTGGAATTGCCACTTTTTTAGAAACCGACATTATATACAAATGCTGCCCTGTAATATAGTTGGTAGCGGCAAAACAATTCAAATGCTTTATTTCATCAATTTTGGTTTTGATGATAATATCGCCAGTCGGCTTATGATTTTCCCAAATATATTTGATGTTTATCATTAGTTTTCCTCAGTTTCAGGGTTATCATCATCGTCCATTATTTCAATGTCAAAATCATTATTCACAGTAGTTGTATAAGAAACTTTAATTTCATTTTGAATTTTTGGAAAATGCAAACTGTATCCAATTATTGGTAACTCATATTTATCTTCAAAGAAAGTACCTCTTTCATCTAACGCGTAAATCAACAATAAACCTTTTTGTTCTTTAGCCCGATTCTCTTTAATTTTTGCATATTCCTTGCTTTGAATTTGCAAATCAACCTGTCGGTCTCCTGTTTGGTCTATCTGATTTTTTGATATTTTATAATATTCTGAACCTCTGTCTCTAAAGAATTGGTTACGAACCGAGCACCCCATTGATATAGTTTCTCCTTTATATACTAAGTTATATTTGGCCAGATATCTATTGGGGGTTCGTTCATTTGGCAGAGTATTGCCTTTAAAATCAATAAACACTTCATTATCAGTATTACCTACTATACAAATACTCCATTCTTTAATATTAATACCTTTTGATTGATTTCTGATATACTCACTTAATGTTGCGTTTTTTATATTTGGTTGATTTATTTTGTATGAATCTATAAAACCACACAAGGCTTCAATACTAACATTACGGAATAATAAATGCCTTATACTTCCATTGCGTTCGATACGATTTTCATTTGATGGTAATCCAATTGATTCAATTAAATTTTTTAGTGCTAAAAAGTTGTTTTCAATTGCCAACTTTGTTTTAAGTAATTGATAAGTTTGAATATTTTCTCCCGAAAATGAAATTTCAATATCTTCCGAAAAATACAGTTTGTTTAAACTTGTAATTGTGAGCAAACCGTGATGATTTCTGACTTTCAAACGAAAATCCTTTGGACGCTGATGCGTTGCTGTCATTTCGTCAAAGTCATTTCGCATTTCTTCAGTTGCCATTGTAATGTGATTAAACCACTCAAAAATCTGGTTTGTGGTGTACAATCTGCACAAATCCACGTAACCAGGACGATAGCCAAACCAACGCCCCATTTGCATAAGCGAATCGTACATTCGGGTTGTTCTTATGTAATAAGAAACAGACAGCCCCTCTAATGTAATACCTCTTGACAAACGACTGCCTCCTACTGCAATAACAGATAAACCATTTTCTTTATGTCTTTCATAATCAATTTCCTCAATGTTATGGTATTCTAAATTCGTTGTTGAACGTGTGCCATGAACAGAACGAACATCAATTTTCAAAACCGCATTTTTGAGTTCCTTTTTTACTTCCCCCCAAGTATTTTCTTTAATTCTAATGTCGGTATAATCCAAATTATCCAAAACATTTCTGGTTGTTGGTAAAAAATCTGTTTCATACAATTCTTTCAATTCATTCAATAATATTTCGTCTTCACTTTGAATTGCATTTTTGTATTCTTTAGTTTTTTCATTTACCAAATAAGCAACTCTGTCTATCCAACGCACCAACAAAGCAACGTGAACCAACATTGAATTATGCTTATTTTCGTGTCCTCTTACTCTGCGAGTAGCACAAGTGAGAATAAATGATTTTATTGCTTGCTCTAAACTTTTCGGAAGATATTCAGGTAAATCGCCTTTATTATCACGATTAATTGTTCTAAAAAATGGCGGATCATAATCGTCAATTCCTCTGAAAATATCCAATGGCTCCTTGGTAAGTTCTGGATTTGCATTTTCGTAACCGAAAATTTTTGCTGCACCAATATAATTACTTGGTGCTTTAATATTGATTATAAAATCTCGGGGGAATAAATCTTCCCCGATTTTGTATTGTTTCTTTTTAACTTCAGTAAAAGCATTTTTATCATATTCTTGCGAAATAAATAAATTGGCATAAGGCGTAGCTGTATAACCTATAAATGTATTTTGATTAAAAATATTTAGTAAAGTTCGAATTAAACGATTTATTGTTTTGATGTCGTTAATATCTCTGGAAGCATTTACAGAAGCAGCATCTGCTTCATCATCTATTATCAAAGCTGGAACATTAAACAATTTTGGCGTTCCGTCAACAAATCTTGCATTTACATCTTTTGAAAACCAATCAATTATCTTTTCAAGTATGCCTTTGTTTTTCTTGATAACAAATACGACAGGATTTTTTCCTACTGGAATTCTTGCCTTTTGATTGAAATCGCCTTCATCCCCTTTTATATAATATGAAGAAGTTAATGGATATATTTCAGCACTAACTTGATATTTTCCAACACCAACTATGTTATTCAGCTTTTTCTCAAGAAAATCGGAACTACTTCTTCCAACATACCCTGAATCAATTCTTTCTTGTGTTTGTCTTCTTAATGAACTGATTGTTCCTGCAATGATTATAATAACTTTGTAACCTGCATCAGTGGCTTTATTGATAAGTCCAACATAATTGGAAGTTTTGCCAGACTGAACATGTCCGACAACCATGCCACGCCTATCAAATGATTTTGTTTCCTTTGGATTAACACATTTATCAAGGATTTTATCGGTAAAGTCGTCCAAATCATTTACGGGAAAGGATGAATCGTTTTCCTGCATATACATTTTGTATCTGTTCCACAATTCAAAATTTATATTTGCTTTTTCATTATTCAGCCATGGTGTAACAATTTCATCATAAAGTTCCGTTATTGCACCTTTACCAATGCTAAAATCGGCACGAAGATTTTCAAATAATTCTTGTTTATCAACACTTAAAAATTCCGGGGAGGACATAATTTTTTCATCAATGATTTTTAAAATAGTTTCTTCATTGATGTTTTCTCTTGGAATTAAATTTAGATAAGCGTGACAAATAAGTTTTGCTGTTTGGTTTACATTATTCATTACAAATACTCATTAATAAGTGGATATAAACAGAACGGAACTGCACTCATAATTTGTTGCCTTGCTAATTCATTCGGTATTCCTTGTGATACATTTATTTTGTACAATTCAACAGCCAAGTTGATTAATTCATCGCTTGGTTTGTCAGTTTGTTTCTCCATCTCGTGAAATGCAGGGTCTTCATTTTGATTGCTTAAAATCAATTCAATTGGAACATTATCTTCCAGCAACTTCAATGCTTTTCCAATCAATTTATTGTTTTCGTCCAACAACGATTTTATTATCGGATGCTTTCTGTTGATTTTATACTTCTTAATTCCATCGCGTGTTTTCTCATCCAACCACAAAGGGTCGTAGTTTGAATTACTTGTTTCGGAAAATGTTTTTTGCCCACGCCAATTATAAATTTTCGCAGATTTCATAATTGCAATTTTTGCAATTCTTGAAAGCTCTCTTCTAATTTCAATAGGAGGTGTAGCTGTTGATTTTTTAATATCCAAATTCCAATTAAAATCATTTGCATTAGTGAAGTTAATAGAAATTCTTGCTAGCTTGGAATAATCTCTTTTTTTTTCAAGCCCAAGCCAATCGCCGGCAACAAGCAAACGATCTCCACGATAAATATAAAATCCTTGTTCTTGAAACCAGCCCAACGAACCGCCAGAGTTTTCATAATCAGTTTTTCCAATCTCAGACATATGAGGTAAAATGAAATAGATAATTTCTACATTATCGAATATTTCAGGTTGCCCCATTTCGGGTTTTGGATTTAAATTTAATAAAAAAGGATTATATGCTTCAATTTCAGCGTTATGAAAAAATATTTTTATTCGTTTACTTTCAATGAATTTGTGAAATACCAAACTTAAATGACGTTTTACGTTTACCATTTCCTGATAAAAAGCGTTTTTCACGCTTTCATTTCGAGTTTCAGCATTACCGATAATTCGGTCTAACTTTTCCCAAAGAATAAGTGTTCCTGATTTTTGACTATTAATTATGTCAACAAATGTTTTATCAGAAATATAATCCAATAACTGCCATTCGTTTTCTTTATTGATGAAATCAATATCCCAACAACGTTTTATCGTTGCAAAATCATCTTTTTTTGTAACACATGTAAGTCTTTTACATTGAGAAAATGACGCAGTTTTTAGCCCCATTCCAAAACGTCCCAAATCTTTTTCACTTCGTTGTTCTTCGGGGTCTTTACTGCCGGGTGTCATCGCCAAAACAAGTTCTTCCCTACTCATCCCTATTCCATTATCGGAAATAGAAATAAATGAATCCTGACCGTTCCATTTGTATTCTAATCGTATTTCATTTGCATTGGCTGAAATAGAATTATCAATTATATCAGCAATAGCAGTAGAAAGATTATAGCCAAAACTTCTATACGAATTAATGGTTGATTTTGGGTTTGGTTTTGCTATTTCCGCTTTTTCAAATTCCATCATATCATTTCCCTGATTTTTTCGGCAATTTTTTCTGCCATTAAAGGAGGCACTGCATTGCCTATTTGTTTAAATGCGGCAGTCCTGCTTCCTTCAAAGAAATAATCATCGGGAAAAGATTGTATTCGCGCAGCTTCTCTTACGGTAATAGAACGATTTTGGGTTTTGTCGGGGTGTATGTAATAATGACCATCCATAGCAATATGGGCAACTACTGTGTGCGAGATTCCACTTCCGTTTACAACTTGAAATCGGTTTGTGAAGGCTTCCAAGTTATTGTGTTTAATAAGCCTTTTAGGCAGCGTTGCATAATTTAACCTTTTCTTATTTGCCCATTCATCAATAGCAATGCGGTATATTTCCAAATCGTTTTCATTATTAGGTCTTGTTAAATGTTGCGTTACATAATCAAAACCATTTCTAATTTTAGCTTGGTACAAATAATCAGTAGCAGGTTTAAAATACTCAGTTGCATTCATAGTACCCTGGCCGCTTTTAAGGGGCATTAAGTCAGAGAATAAATCATTCCAAATTGTAAATACCTGTTCTTTCTCTTCAAACTTAGGATATGTTAAATTTAATTCTTTTTTCCAACCAATAATTATTACCCGTTTCCTATCCTGCAAAACACCAAAATCTTTTGCATTCAAATATTTTTTAGGTGGTATGGCTACTTCATAACCGGCATTTCTAACAGCTAACAATATTTTATCAAGGTATTCTCCATTTTTTGCTGACAAAATTCCGGGAACATTTTCAAATACAAACATATTAGGCAAATATTTCTCTATAAATTTCACATAATGTTTATATAAATGATTTCGAGGGTCTTCTTCCATATTTTTTGGATCTCTTGCACGTCCTACGATGGAGTATGCCTGACAAGGTGGACCTCCAATGATTAAATCGACCTTTTCTCCTTTTAATTCATTGTCTATTTTAAAAAAAATTTCCGGCAATGATGCCTCTGAGATTTCCTTATTAATTACAGCATTTATTAAATTTTCCGGCACTTCACGCCAAAGCATTTCCTTGTTCTTATTTTCCGATTTCAGATAATCGGTGTAAATATTTATTTTGTTATTCGCTTTCAACCAATGAAAAGCAGCCCTTGTTTTAATAGTATCGCAAGCATCTTTGTTCATTTCAACATGGGCAACAGGCGTGAAACCTTTACGGATAAACCCTTCCGATAAACCACCCGCCCCGGCAAATAAATCAATATAATTTAGCTCTTTCATATAAACAATTTACAACAAACAAAAGTACAAAAAAAAACTTGTTTCAACATAGGAAAAATCAAACAATTTTTGAACAATTGAAAACTTTTTATACGTTCTAATATAACAGTTTCAACATGAAGGTTAATAATAAAGAAGTTCGTAATTGTCCACATTAAAATTAAAAGTAAAATAGCAATTCAATGGTAAAATTCAAATTTATTTATGGGAAAGAGAATTTTGAATGAGTAAATAAAAATCCATCTTCATCCGCCAAATCCGCGTCATCTGTGTTTCAATAAAAACCACCACCTACGCAAAAGTCCCTTTAGGGATTTAGAGCAAAGCCTAGCGTATAAATAACACACTTAATAATTAGCTAATCGCTTTTCTAAATTTCATAGCCTTAGCATAAAATTCTTTATTCTCGCCAAACTCTAACATTCGGGCTACCCTGCCGTTACAAGTTTTGCAAGTACCACGTACCAAAATATCGTTAAGGTCGGTTAGAAATATTTCTTTAACTTCAATTCCTTTTTTTGCATGTCCATTACAAGTATTGCAGTAAACATAATCTGTAAGAGCTTGCTTATAGTTGTTTAATAACTCCTCGCCAAGCAACACAGCTAATTGAAATTGGTTTATTTGTATTTCAGCAGGTCGTTTCATTGCGCTGTAATGGTTTAATAATTTATGCGAAAGGTACTATTTTAATTTGTTCTTACAATATATAATATGTGCAAACCTACAAGGTTTCGAAAACCTTGCGGGTTTTTGGGCTATACGTGCTATGCGGTTCGGAACCGCTAAGCACTTGAAAAAACACTCCAAAATATCGGTTCTACCGCTTGGAGCGGTCTGACCGGTGCGCGAATCATACGTAGGTTGGAACAGATAAGCACTCGAATAAAAATCCGTGTTCTAATAAAAGTATCCGGTAGGCAAGCTCCCTTTAGGGCGGGGGGTCAAAAACATCCGGCAGGCTCCATTCATGCCGGGGGTCAAACTTCCCGGCAGGTAAGCTCACTTTCCTTAAAACGTTCTAAGCGGTTCCGAACCGCTAAGCACTTGAAAAAACACTCCAAAATATCGGTTCTACCGCTTGGAGCGGTCTGACCGGTGCGCTAATCATGCGTATGTTGGAACCACTAAGCACTTGAATAAAATCCGTGTTCCAATTCCGAAGTGGTCTGCACGGTTTCCGAAGTGGTTCGAATAATGCACCGGACAACGCGCTAAGCGGTTTGGAACCGCTAAGC
>JAIFNC010000158.1 GCA_020047935.1 Bacteroidota bacterium | reverse complement strand
TTTGGTTATTGTTCTTTGGAAGAAAAAAAAACATGTACAACAAGCCCAACTGCCAATGTTCAAACTTCAAAACAATACCATTACGAAATTATTAAAGTAGCTAATGGTTGGGGTTACAGAATATTTGTAAACAACACACTTTATATAGAACAGCTTAATATTCCGGCAATTGAAGGAATTAAGCCGTTTAAAGACAGTAAACAAGCACAAAAGATGGCAGAGGTTGTAATTAAAAAAGTACAGAAAAGCGCCGATTTTCCTACTATATCCGTTAAAGAACTCGATAGTTTAAAAATAAATTGGAATTATTAGTTTGGTAAAGTTCAAATATTCGCAAATATTTATTAATTTGCATCATATTTAGCCATAAATTATTTGCAATTTGAAAAACATAGAAAAATGAATACCTCGATGTACAAACAGCTGTTTTTTGTTCCGACTTTAATACTTTTACTTGCCATAAGTGCTTGTAATTCAGAAAAGAAAACTAACGATGAATCAACTGATATACAACCGGATACTTCGTCATTGGTTATAAAAACCATTCTTTATACCGTTCCTTCGCCTTTCGAAACTGCCATGCTGATTAAACGATTTAATTTGGCATTTAAGCCCGAATTGGTAATGGAACCAAAACAAGCAAACAAACTTGTTGCCGAACATGCTATAGCAGTAAATTTGGGTATTTATTATACCGATGCTTGCTATGCGGCAGTAAACAACGAAATGCATTTGCTCGAAGAATATTTTGAAGCCATAAGCAAATTGACTTTTAAATTAAATTTGGACGGCAAAATAAAAGTACCAGGCCTGTCAAGCACTCCAACACCTCAGCAACGTTCCGAAATATTGCAAATACTTTCGGAAAGCTATTTAAATACGTGTATCGCGTTGCAAACCGGCGGCAAAGGAAACTTAGCTGCATTAACCGTAACAGGTGGCTGGATTGAGTCGGGATATTTATATTCGAATTTAATAAACAATGAAAAGGAATTAAAATCGGACCTTACCGAATCGTTGTTATCGTTAGGCATGTCGTTGCAAGGTATAATGAGTTTAATTGAAAACAACGACAACGAAAACGGAATGGTCGTTTACAAAGACGATTTTAGCCAACTCAATGCTATTTTCGATAAGCTGCAACAACAACTTACCGTTGAAAATACGGAAAAACTTAAAACAAACCATTCAATTCTAATTTCCGATTCTGAAATCGAAATTCTGACACAAACAATTATTGGCTTACGAAATAAATACGGTGCATTACAATAAGATTTGTACGATTTTTGAAAGTATTCTATTACAAATAAACAACCATTGAATTTGCACTATCGGCAATTTCAATAGAAAACTGTTTTTTTGTTTATGAAACTATAATTTGAAACAAAAACCAATGCACTTATGATACGAAATTTACTGTTAACCTTTTTATTGCTAACATCAATTTCAGTTACACAAGCACAATGTCGTTGGTTTGCCAAAACCATGGGGTTAGCCAATTTAGATACGGCAACATTTCAGCACGATGGCAGATTTAATGCCATTTTGCTGATGGATGGGCAGGAGATTGAGTTTTTTAAAACCGTTAATGCAGGGAACGACTACCGCTTTTTATTGGTGGCCGATACAATTTTTAAAGCTCCACTACACTTTACCGTTATGGATTTTGAACGAAACGTAATTTTCAGAAACGATTCAGGAACCAATAATCGGTTTTGGGATTTTTCGGAACAACAAAACCGAAGGTTAATTATTTCCGTAAGTTTACCACCGGAGATAACCGGCGAAACACAATCAAAAGGTTGCGTAGCGGTATTGGTAGGATCAAAAAAATAAGTTCCGGAAAAAACTCCCGGAACTCAATTATTTACGTTCGACGCTGTAAAAACGTTTTGCTTCTTCAGCTTCGTTATAATCCCAAAAAGGGCCTACCGCAAGCATCTGAAAACCAAGCCCTTCACGGAATGCATCTTTAAAAGCATCTAATGTACCGGTTTCAAGTTTCGAAGAAACAGGCTCAATTTTATATGCTTTTGTTCGTTCGCTTTGCCTCACTTTTACATAAAAATAATGAACCTCGTCGGTATGAATAGTACCAACAACTTGCCCGGTGGCAGGTCCGGTATTATACAGTACATTAGCACCTTTAGCTTCTTCAAAATCGCCAAAAGGTCCAATGGCCAATCGGCCTTCTACTAAATTTTGCCACAACGAACGTTCGTAATCACTTTTCAAACCGCTCATAATTTTAGTGCCTTGTGCACGTTTTACCACATACTCCCTCGATTTTTTATTGTCTTTTACCGTAACATAAAACCAAAACAAGGTTTTATAATCCATATCATCCTGGTCTACCGTAGGTTTACCTTTTTTTTCGGTTTTACCGGGCTCGTTTATATAGCTAAAAGAGCTAAAAGCGACAATGGCAGCTAAAGCAAATGCTGCAAAAAACCAAACATTTTTTCTTTTCATAATCATTATTTTACGTACTAAAGTTAATTAAACAGGTTAAACATATTGAAAACGTAACTATACGAAAAAAGTTACATTATCTACTTCAATTTTTTTGCCGAACTATTGGTTTTCAACTCAAATAATTGAAAAATACTTAATTTATATTTCTCCCTTTTTAAAATTTGTAACCATTCCTGCCTCTGTATTTTAGTTTTGCTTGGCAATAAAATAAAGCAATTGCCAAAAACTGAACGGTTGAATAAAATGTACCTCGAATACACCGATAGGCGCAACGAATGGTTGGCTATCGGAGTATTCGAGGTAATTTCGCAGAAACAACAATAAAAATTATTGTTATTCAAGCACCAACTATTCTTTAATTCCAGCCAAATGAAACAAAAAAGCATAGTCGGTTGCCGTTTCTTTGAATCTTTTAAAACGCCCTGAAGCACCGCCATGTCCGGTTTCCATGTTTGTTCTGAGTAAAAGCAAATTGGAGTCAGTCTTTAATTCGCGCAGTTTTGCCACCCATTTTGCCGGCTCCCAATATTGTACTTGCGAATCGTGCAAGCCGGTAGTAACCAAAATATTGCAATAATTTTTAGCCTCAACATTATCATAAGGCGAATAGCTGAGCATATAATCGTAATACGCTTTAACTTTCGGATTGCCCCATTCATCAAATTCGCCGGTAGTAAGCGGAATACTTTCGTCGAGCATAGTAGTTACCACATCGACAAACGGAACAGCGGCAATTACCCCTTTAAATAAGGTTGGTTCCATGTTTATAACAGCACCTATAAGCAGTCCGCCGGCACTTCCGCCCATTGCAAACATTTTTTCGGAATTGGTATATTTCTGTTCCACCAAATATTTAGCACAATCGATAAAATCGGTAAATGTGTTTTTCTTTTTCAATAATTTACCCTCTTCATACCAAGCTCTGCCCATTTCCTGGCCACCGCGAATGTGCGCAATAGCAAACACAAAACCACGGTCGAGCAGGCTTAATCGGGTTGACGAAAAGTAAGGATCCATAGAAGCTCCGTAAGAGCCATAGCCGTAAAGCAGCAAATTATTGTTTCCGTCCAAAACGGTACCTTTTTTATACACCACAGAAATAGGAATTTGCGTACCATCGACAGCAGTTGCCATTAACCGTTTTGTTTCATAATTTTTAGCATCAAAACCGCCACCAACTTCGGTTTCTTTCATGAGTTTGCTCGATTTATCGGCAAATGAAAAATCGAAAACAGAATTTGGCGTTGTAAGCGAAGTATAATTAAAACGTAAAATTTCGGAATTCATATCATAGTTTGCATCCAAACCTACTGTATAAACTTCTTCTTCAAAGGTTACATAGTAATCTTCGTTTGTTTTTTTGTTGAAAACACGTAGATGGTTTAATCCGTTCTTACGTTCAACCAATACCATATGATTTGCAAAAACATCCAATCCGGAAATCAATACATCGGGTCGGTGCGCAATCACTTCTTTCCAGAATTGCATATCGGTTTTATTTTCGGCAGTTTCCATTAATCGGAAATTTTTCGCTTCTAAATTAGTTACAACATAAAATTTATCGCCGGCGTGTTCTATACTATACTCCAAATCGCGCTTACGAGCCGAAAACATGGTAAATTTACCCTCAGGTGTATTAGCGGGTAAAATTTGGTATTCGTTTGAAACTGTTGCACTTGAACCAATTATAATATATTTTGCCGATTTGCTTCGGTATACAAAGGTCGAAAATGTTTCATCTTTCTCGTGAAAAATTTCGGTTAACGAATTTGGATTACCCACCTGATAGCGGAAAATTTTGTACGAACGCAATGCATCATCTTTGCGAGTAAAAAATACCGTTTTATTATCGGCTGCCCACACCGCACTACCGGTGGTATTTTCAATTTTATCGGGCAGCATTTCGCCGGTTTGCAAATTTTTAAATCGGATGGTATAAACTCTGCGGCTTAGCGTGTCTTCGCCGTAAGCCAATAGGTTATTATTGTCGGAAACGGTAAGTCCGCTGGCTGAATAGTAAGCAAAACCTTTAGCCAACTCATTCACATCGAGCATTATTTCTTCGGCATTTTCCAACTTGTCTTTTTTTCGACAATAGATAGGATATTCCATTTTTTCGGCATAACGAACATAGTTCCAATAGCCGTTATAAAAATACGGAACCGAATTATCGTTTTGTTTAATTCTACCAATCATTTCGTTATACAGTTTCTCTTGCAATCCTTCTGTACTTTTCAGCAATGCATCGGTATAGGCATTTTCTTGGTTCAAATAATCAATAACCTCCGGGTTTTCGCGGTCGTTCAACCAATAATAATTGTCTGTTCGGGTTTGGTCGTGAATACTAAGTTCTTTGGCAACTTTTTTGGCTACCGGTGGTTTTACCGTATTTTCGGTATTACAAGCCGACAAAAAAACAAATCCTGCCAATACGGAACAAAGCAAGGCGTTTTGCATAAGTTTTTTCATTCTAAAGATTTATTAGATTAATAATGTAAATAAATTCATGCGAAGTTGCATGTTTTTATTGAAACAAAAAAAAAGCATGAATAAAAATATTCATGCTTTACGTATTTTATATTGCGTTAATCGATATCGCGCAACTTATCGTTCAAAGTTTCCAATTCAACTTCGGCTAAGCGAATTTTCTCACGCAAATCTTCTTCCTGTTTACGAATTTTCGAAACATCGTTGGCAAGCACTAATGTTTTTTCCAATTCGCCTCCTTTGCTTTTAACCGGAGTAAAGGTTTCATTGAACCATTTTTCACGTTTATTGAACACATATTTATGCGTTCCGGTATGTATTCTGCCCAACGAGAGGTTATTCCAAAGTGTTTGATACACATTTGCACCTGCAGCTTCTTCGGAAATAAAATCGGAGTGAAGTTTACCTACAATTTCTTCTCTAATTAAGCCTGCCATGCTTAAATATTTACTGTTTACATCGAGCACAATACCTGCGGGCGAAATATCGAGCACTCCAATTGAATTATTTATTGCCATGGTCATGCCTTCTATAGAAGTGCTCAAATCGTGCAATTGGGTACGTTGTTCTTCGTAAGTTTGGGTTAATTGTGTAAGTTGTTTTTCGTAATCGGCTATTATTTCGCCAAAACGCTGAATCTCCAGTTGGGTTTGTTCTTCAATCGCTTTTTGGGTTTCTTCCAGTGCTTCAATATTATTACGCATTTGGTCTTCTTGCAATGCCAATTGTTGCGATTTTTCTTGCGATTCGGCAAGCAGTTGAGCCGTATTTAAGTTTATTTTTACACTGGCAATAGTTGCTGCAATACTTTCGCTTAGTTTTTCAATAAATTCTACTTGATACGGTTTAAACGGTCTGAACGATGCAAGTTCAACCACACCAAAAATACCTTCGGCATTTTTCAGCGGAACAAGCAGCAGACATCGTGGGTCTTTTTCGCCTAACCCCGAGGATATTTTAATATAATTATTTGGTAAATCGGTCAAATAAATCGATTCACCTTCTTGCACACATTGACCAACCAAAGTAACTCCAATTTCAATTTTCTTTTCAATAAATTTACGGCGTGTATAAGCGTAAGCTGCTGTAAGTTCAATATATACATTATCCTTATCTTGGTCGTTAATTATATAAAATCCTCCTTGGTTTGCCTCTAAATATTTTACTAAATTCGAAATAATACGAAACGAAAATTCTTCCATATCCTCGTTGCTTTGTCGCAATAATTCGGAAAACATTGCCAAACCGGACGAAGCCCAACTTCGTTGGTCGTCTTCTTCCTTACGCTTAGCTTCTTCTTCGGCTGCTTTTCGTAAGTTATAACGCATCAGAATTAGCGAGTTACCCAAGTTGTCGTTTTCACTTAAAGGAATAAAGTTACTTTCGTAGTTACCGTCGCCAATTTCCAAGGCAAACGATGAAGTTTTTTTCAGACCGCTTACCAGCATATTTAATGCTTCCGACATTTCGCCAATTTCGTCGGAACGAACTTTTAATACCGATTCGGGCAAAATACCTTTACCCATATTTAGAATAATGGTCTTGATATAATTAATTGGATTTACCAGGGTTCGCGAAAGCCATATTGCGGTAACAACAACCGCCAACACCAATATAAAGCCCATAATAACCATAAGTTGTTGCAGCACTTTAAATTGCTCCATCATTTTGGTATTCGAATTACTAACCTCGCCTTGTATTTCGTTTATCAGTTTTTCGAGTTTAGCTTGTATCTTTTCCGTAAAAACCATAACTTCGCCCTCCGATTCAAAACGAGGTTGAATAACAAAAGTAATCATCAGGTTATTATACGCATCGAAATTACTCAACTGACTCATAACATCTTGATGTAATGCAAATAGCGAATCGGTTTCTTGAATAATTTCCATGTAGACCGACTTTGCTTCTTTCGATTCCCAATTGACCATATAATTACCCAACGATTTTTTCAAATTCGGGTATTCGGTGCTATGAATTTCGCGCAACTTTAATTTATCGTTGGTGTCGGATTTTTTATCGACAAACACCCATGTTTTGATAAGAAATTTTGAGTTCGCAATTAACTGATTAAGCTCGTTCAGGTCTTTGGCCGAAGGAGAATACACTTCGGTAATACTTGACAAGTTTGTATCCATATTTCGGTTAAGGATAACATAAGTAACTGTACTTGTAGAAAGTACAAATATCATAATTACACCGAAACCGATGAGTAATTTTCGCGAAATGGTAAATCTGAATCTGAATTTCATTGCTTTGACGTTTGAAAACAGCGATTAAAACACATTAATAGTTGCCTTATTTTTCACTGCTAAAAATAAATAAATTCAACTTACTTTTAGCATCGAAACTATTTTTTTTTACATTTTTTTTCTAATCTGTAAAACTCAATAAAAGGCATGCACTAAATAATACAAACAATGTACCTTTTTAAACTAAAATCCGAATTAATCGAAATAAAAGTAATCGATTAATTCGGATTTACCAAATTTTGAGCGAAAGAATTATTGTTTAGGATCCATATTCTCACCCATATTGAGCAATTGCTTGTTCACTTTAAGTCCTTGTCCCTTAATACTCAGTTCACTAACTTGTAGTCCTAAGTTTGCACCATTCATAACAAAATTAATGCAAGTGCCGGTTGTAAAGCTTGGCGAGTCGGTAATAATAAGGGTCGATTTTCCTTTAAGTGCGGCAATAGCAGCCGGTATTGAGCCGGTTTGATCGGGTGGAATATACAAAATATGACAGGTACCAATGGCTGCCAAACTAGCTGCTCTGGTAACCGAAATACTTTGACCATTCACCGAGCGCACCTCTAAGTCGGTTTTATACACATCGAATGGACTATTGCCAAGCACTTTAACAACAAAGTTACCTGAAACAGGCGGCCACTCAATAAAATTTGTAAAATTATAAGTAAATAAAGCTTTAAATTTCTCGCCCTCTTGCGCATAAGAACTTATAATACTTAGGCTAAATAAGGCAACAAACACTACAGCTGCATAGTTTTTCATAACAAACACTTTTTTTTGCACTTAGGTGCAGGTTAGGAATTCAAAAATCGGTCAATTATTTCTTTTTAGCTGTTTTTACAACTCTGAAACCGTCGGTAAAACCGGCATTTTCAGGCACATTGGCTACTCTGTAGGTTATACGAATTTTATGAGGTTCGTTTGCCCAAGAGCCACCGCGCTGTACTCGGTAATTTCCGCGAATAGGCCCTTTAGGGTCTGCGGTAGGGCTTACCTCGTAGTAGGTTTCGTCGTAAAAATCGGAGCACCACTCCCAAACATTACCCGACATATCGTAAATACCGAGTTCGTTGGGCATATATTTAGTTTCGGTATCGCCCTGTCCAACTTGTTTGGTTGTTTCATCGGCTTTATACCATGCTACTTCTTCAACAAAACTACTGCCCGAATATTTGTAGTACTTTCCATCGGCGTAGCCTTTGCTTAATTTACCGCCTTTAGCTGCAAATTCCCACTCTGCCTCGGTAGGCAACCGGTATTCTTCTCCGGTTTCGTTCGAAAGCCATTTGCAATAAGCTATAGCTTGCGGGTAGTTAACATTTACCAACGGATGTTTAGCCAAATAGCCCCATTTTGGAGGTTGTGGCATTACGGTTCCGGTAGCATCGCAAAAAATTTGATATTGTGCTACGGTAATTTCGTATTTGCCCATATAAAAATCGGCTACGGTAACCGAATGAATTGGGCGTTCATCGTCTTCGCCATCAATACTACCCATCTGAAAAGTTCCTCCTTCAACCAAAACCATTTCGGGATACTTATCGGTTTGAGCTTTTGCTTGTACTGCAACGCCCACGACGAGCATAAATATAACCAATGCATGTAAGCTAATTTCTCTTTTCATTTGAAACCGGTTTAATTTATCTTTAATTTTTTAGTATTTAACAATCTATTTAAAAAATTCCAACATCGCTTTTCGTGTTTCGATTGCGAAATTATAAAATTACCTTTAAATTGAGCATATGACGCAATTATATTTTACGTTTTATAAAGCATTCCGATACAAAAACAACTATATTTTATGCCTTATAATTGCAAAATATATGCCGGCAAAAATAGTCAAAATTTAAATATTTTAAAGCTTCATTTCCAAAATTGTTTATGGGTTGCTACTTAATTTTTTCCAAAAGCAAACAATAATATTTTAGCGTGCAACAATAAAGTCGGGTAATCGGTTTTGTTTATCCTATATTGAAGTAAATAACGAAAATACCGCTAAAATTGTTACTTTTTTTTAGAGCCGACCCAATATTTTTTTCAAAATAACATACTGTGTTCGTAAAAAGCGTAAAATCAGAAACTGTGCATTGTGTCAATGTGCTCGCCATTCAATGTTCGGTAAGACTTCATAGCTTGCCCTGTAAGGCAAGAGTGTACAGGTAAAATGCCTATAATGCTGCCAATTTTTAATTCCGAAATCAATTCGTTTGTGGCATACAATACTCCGTGTTCTTGCGATACAGACGCTAAATAACAATCCGGAATTGGTTCCGACCAACTGTTCTGATTAATAATAACCGGCAAACCAAACACTTTTTTTTCGTTCGCCGGCAAATATTCTTTTGAAAAATGTACTGCGCCTGCATGCAACAGCACTTTATTTTGCTCCGGATAAATTCCTATAACCGGCGCTGCCAGTGCAATCGCTATTTGGTTATGGTTACATACGCCCAAGCTTTCTTGCATCAAATCGTAAAAAACAAAATTTCCGGGGCGTATTTCGTCAGCTCCTTCAAACGAATCTAATAAGGTTGCGCCCGGTGTATCGCCTATGCTTATTATTAATTCAGGAAACTTACTTTTATATACATTTTTCAGCACCGAAAGTTGTGTTAATCCTTCGGCATATATTTTTTTTATTTCGCCGGCCGATTGCGCCTTATAGGTATGCCCAAAATGCGACAAAAAACCTTTAAACTGTAGCCTGTTGTTTGTTGAAATTTCATTCAGCAGTTCGTCAATAGCAGCTAAGTTTTCTGCCAATACTCCTGCCCTACCGTAACCGGTATCAATTTTTATAAAAACGCCCAATGCTGTTTTGGTGTTTTTTGCAACAAATATTGCGGTTTGCAGGTTATCCAATACAATATTCAGCGAAATTTCTTTAGCCAAATTTTCGACCGATTTAAATTGCAAAATATTGAGCGGTATGGCTAAGGTTATGTTATTCCAACCATTTTGGGCAAAATATTCTGCCATTTCAACCGATGCAACGGTGCAAGTGCTACAACCCAATTGTCTAAACCACAGCCCTATTTCGGCCGATTGGTGTGTTTTAAAATGCGGTCGCAGCAAGATATTAGTATTTTTTGCCTTTGAAACCATAAATTCAATATTCGCCAAACACTTCGATTTGTCCAATAAAAGAATTGCTTCAGAAATTTTCATAGCTAAATTTTAAATTTATAAATAAAACTGCTAACTTGCGTAAAAATTTTGTGCTAAAAGTAAAACAAATTTTTCGATGCAAAAAGTTGAATTTCAAAACGTACCAATAATTTATCCGTTGCCTGCCGTATTGGTCAGTTGCGGAAATATGGATGAAAGCCTTAACATTATAACCATCAGCTGGACAGGCACTGTGTGCAGCGAACCTGCCATGTGTTACATTTCGGTTCGCAAAAGCAG
>JAIFNC010000258.1 GCA_020047935.1 Bacteroidota bacterium | reverse complement strand
GCACAAGACCTCGATTCGATTCTGAACAGCATTTCGGAACCGGAAATTGTAAAAACGGAAGCTATATTTAAAGCTACGCGAATTATTTCGAATCAATCGGTTGAAACCATGGGCAAAGGCGATTTGCTGTTTATTATTATGCACCGATTTGGAGCACTTAATTCGGGAATTGAAGAATTTTTCGGGTTGGACGAATCGGTTATTCGTTTTGGCTTTGAGTACGGAGTAACACCACGCCTTACCTTAGGAATTGGCAGAGGAAATAATGAAAAAATATACGATGGATTTTTTAAATACCGCGTACTGCAACAATCGGATAAAATGCCGTTGAGTTTAGCTGTTTTTAGCGGTGTATCGTATGCTTCGGTTTACAACTTGCAAACCGATTTGCCATTTAAAAATGAATGGTATTATTACGCAAATTATTATACTCAACTTTTAATTGCGCGAAAAATAAATAGCCGAATTTCGTTGCAGCTCGCACCTACCCTTATGCACCGAAACATTACCGAAACTGCACTAAATGCCGAATATACCTACATTTTTAATCCGATGGAATCATTTGAAACTTACTCGCCTATTTCGCTGGGTTTGGATATTGAAACCGGCGGGCACGTTTTTCATTTAGCAATTTCGAACGCAATAGGTTTAAACGAAAGCCAATTTATAGGCAAAACAACCGGAAATGTAGTAAAAGGCGATATTTTTCTCGGATTCAATATAAACAGAACTTTTTAGTGTATATAACTTAGCCTCGAAACAACAAAAAAGGTAATTATTAAAAGCATTCGCTTTGGGCATACACATTATTTTGGCAGTGAAATTGTTAAATAATTTGAATAAAATTTAACTAATGCCGATAAAAAACGTAAACTTTGATGACTAACGCATGTTGAACAAAAAATTTAATTGTTGAATCTGAACAAAAAACAGTACCTTGCAATACATAACAAGTAGCATTAAAACAAACAGCTAAAATATTTGGTTTAAACCAATCACAATGGCAAACGAGAACAAAACCAACGACGAACTTTTACACGAAATTGCTTTGTTAAAAACCCAACTAATAGAGCAAAAACTAATTAATGATAAATTAAGCGAGGTAAAAAAGCTTGCCATGATTGGACATTGGGATTGGGATTACGAGAAAAACCTGTTGACTTGGTCGGATGAAATATTTGAAATTTTTGGTGTAACTCGAGAGAATTTTGAAGTATCAACCGAAAATTTTGAAAAAGCAATTCATCCCGACGATTTGTGTTTTTTTCTGACCGAACGAGAAAATGCATTAAAAGCCAACGTTAATATAAATATTGTTCATCGGATAGTTTGTCCGAATGGCGAAATACGCATTGTACAAGAACAGGCTACTATTTTAAGAAAAAACAACCAACCTACGAAGTTGCTCGGTACAGTTCAAGACATTACCGAGCGATACCACCGCGAACACTTATTTGCCGAACACCGGGAGCGGTTTGAAACGATTTTTAACATGCTGCCAAGTTTACTTGGTATTGCAAATTTGCAAACAGCAACTTTTACACTCATTAATCCGGCTTTTACCAAAACCTTGGGCTACAGCATCGAAGAACTTACCGAAAAACCGTTTTTTGAATTTATACACCCCGACGATGTTGAAAAAACAAAGCAAGTAATTGAAACTAAATTAAACTCCGGGCAATCAATTGTTCATTTTGTAAACCGATACCGATGCAAAAACGGCAAGTACCGATGGTTCGATTGGAACTCGCACCCGATTCCGGAAAAAAATATTATATACACCATAGGTCACGATATTACAAGTTTAGTTGAAGCAGAACAGCTTATTATTGCAAACGAGCAAAAAATGAATGCTATTCTGCTTGCAATACCCGATATGCTTTTTATTTTAAATGATAAAAATATTTTTGTCGAATTTTATACCTCAAAAGTTGAAGATTTATATGCGCAGCCCAAGCACTTTATAGGCAAGCACATAACCGAAGTATTTAATTCTGAAATAGCCAACAATATATTAAAAACCAATGCACTGGCATTAGAAACAAACCAACTTCAAACGTATGAATATACGTTGCCTATAGCAGATGAAATTAGATATTACGAGGCAAAAATTATTGCTTTTGAAAATAATAAATTATTAAGCTTGGTTCGCGACATAAGCACCTTAAAAAATAACGAAGTAAAGCTAAAGGAACTGAATACAGAGAAGGACCGATTTATTCAAATTCTGGCGCACGATTTACGTTCGCCATTTAACACCTTGCTTGGATTTTCGGATATTCTGCTCAGAAATATTCGTAAATTTGACATTGAAAAAACAGAAGCAAAGATTAAAATTATTAACGAAATGGCGTACCGAACATTTAATTTGTTGGAAGATTTGCTTTTGTGGACCAGAACAAAATCGCAACAAATGCCATTTAAGCCCACCACGATTTCGGTTTCGGCACTGATTAATGAAGTTATAGCCCTTTCGCAATTACAAGCAAACGCAAAGAGCATTGCAATTAAACACATTGAAAAAGAAAGCCTTACAGTATTTGCCGATAATTTTATGCTTAAAACAGTAATTCGTAATTTAGTGTCGAATGCTATTAAATTTACTCAGCGTAATGGCGAAATAACGCTCGAAACAACCTTATTAGACAGCGAAATAATTTTTACCGTTTCCGATAACGGTGTAGGAATTGCGCCTGACGATTTAAAAAGGATTTGGAGTTTGACCGAAAAGATACAATATAAAGGCACTGAAGGCGAAGTAGGAACCGGATTCGGTTTGCTTATTTGCAAAGAATTTATAACAAAACACAACGGAAAAATATGGGTTGAAAGCGAAGAGCACAAAGGCAGCAGGTTTATGTTTTCGATTCCGAATGAATGAAAAAAGTTGCAATTTACGGTTGCAACTTTTTTCTTATTCTTAAAAAACAAAAAGGTTTCGATGCTAACAAGCAAACATTTTTAATTGTCGGCTAATGGTATCTTTTAAATTTTTCCTTTCCACTATATAATCGACAAAACCTTTTTCGAGCAAAAACTCGGCAGTCTGAAAACCGGCAGGCAAATCGCGTTTTATTGTTTCTTTAATAACGCGCGGGCCGGCAAATCCAATTAAAGCACCGGGCTCGGCTATATTTATATCGCCAAGCATTGCAAAAGAAGCTGTTACACCGCCGGTAGTTGGGTCGGTAAGGTACGAAATAAACGGTACTTTAGCATACGACAATTGCGTAAGCTTTGCAGCAGTTTTAGCCATTTGCATAAGCGCAAAAGCGGCCTCCATCATTCGTGCTCCGCCCGATTTGGAAATAATCATCAGCGGTGTTTTATGCTTAATACAATAGTCGACCGAGCGCGAAATTTTTTCGCCAACCACCGCGCCCATGCTTCCGCCAATAAATTCGAAATTCATGGAAGCAATCAGTAAATCGTTGCCGTTTATTTTTCCTACTGCTACGGTCATTGCATCGGACAGGCCGGTACTCTTTTGGGTAGCAAGTAAGCGTTGCGTGTACTTTTTAGTATCGGAAAAACCAAGCGGGTCGGCAGGTTTCAAGTTGTCGAACAGCTCGGTAAATTCGTAATTATCGAATAAAATACTAAAATACTGTACCGAACTCATACGTTCGTAATAACTGCATTCGCAAACAAAAAAGTTTTTTATGTGCTCCTCTACCGTACTAATTTTTTTACACTTTGGGCATTTGTACCACAAACCTTCTTTCGTATCTTTTTTTTCGGTGGTTTGGGTAGTAATTCCTTTTTGTAGTCGTTTAAACCATCCCATAGTTGTTTTATTTATTTATTGCTAAAGCGCAATAAAGCTTTGTGTTTGATTTTTTTTGAAGCTTTGACAAAGTTATTAAAACTTTGTCAAAGCGGGAGTAAAAACTTAATAAATTTAAAATCTGTTTAAACAATTAAGGTCAGCAAAAGCAATTTCCAATCGTTTAACCATTGTTTTTTCCGATTCGCGCATCCAAACTCGGGGGTCGTATTTTTTCTTGTTCGGTTTATCGTCGCCTTCGGGGTTACCAATTTGACCTTGCAAATAACCTTTATTTGCTTCGTAATAATTCTTAATCCCTTCCCAACAAGCCCATTGGGTATCGGTATCAATATTCATTTTCACTACTCCGTACGAAAGAGCTTCTCTAATTTCTTCCTGCGAAGAACCCGAGCCGCCATGAAATACAAAATTTACCGGATTTGCAGCGGTTTTGTATTTACTTTGAATAAATTCCTGCGAATTTTTCAAAATTTTAGGTTGAAGTACCACATTGCCGGGTTTATACACTCCGTGCACATTGCCAAAGGAAGCAGCTATGGTAAAATTAGGACTTATTTTAATTAATTCTTCATAAACCAACGCCACATCTTCAGGTTGTGTATATAATAATGCGTTATCGACACCCGAATTGTCTACACCATCTTCTTCGCCGCCGGTTACACCCAATTCTATTTCCAAGGTCATACCTATTTTGCTCATTCGTTTAAGGTATTCTTTGCAAATTTCGATATTTTCGTGCAGCGGTTCTTCGCTCAAATCGAGCATATGCGAACTAAAAAGCGGTTTGCCGGTAGCAGCAAAATGTTTTTCGCCTTCGGTTAGCAATGCATCTATCCAAGGAAGTAATTTTTTAGCCGCATGGTCGGTATGTAAAACCACCGGAATACCATAGGTTTCTGCCAACATATGTACGTGTTTTGCTCCGGAAACAGCACCTAAAGCAGCCGCTTTTTCGCCGGTATTATCCAACGATTTGCCGGCATAAAAATGTGCACCGCCGTTTGAAAACTGTACAATTACAGGCGATTTTACTTTGGCTGCCGTTTCCATAACAGCATTTATAGTGTTGGTGCCGGTTACATTTACCGCCGGCATTGCAAAACCTTGCGATTTGGCAAAATCGAATAATCTTTTCACATCAGAACCGGTAACTACTCCGGCTTTAACAATTTCTGAAACTTTTTGCATACTCGTTTTAATTTAAAGTTTTATAAGTGCAAAGTTAATAAAATTGTTCTTTATTGTTTCTAATTTATTTTTGTAGGCATCATTTTCTTGTCGTACTTTTGCGCAACTGCCAAAAATAATGTAACTTTATTGAAAATTTTCAAACTAAACTGCACAAAATAAAAATACTATGCTTATTAAAATTTATCCGGAAAACCCAAGCGACAAACTTATAGCCCAAGCGGTACAAGTACTTAAAAACGACGGTATTATAATTTACCCTACCGATACGGTTTATGCGTTGGGTTGCAATATACACAGCCGCAAAGCGCTCGAAAAAATTGCTCGTTTAAAAAGTATTCGGGTCGAAAAAGCGCAATTTTCATTCATTTTTTACGATTTAAGCGATATTTCGCTTTACACAAAGCATTTTGATAACAATGTTTTTAAGTTGATGAAAAAAAACTTACCCGGACCGTTTACCTTTATTTTGCCGGCAAGCAACGAGGTACCTAAAATTTTTATGGCTAAAAAGAAAACCATAGGAGTGCGAATACCCGACAATAACATTATACGCCAAATAGTTAAAGAATTAGGCAACCCAATTTTAACCACCAGTATACACAGCGACGACAATATAATGGAGTATTTTACCGACCCCGAACTAATACACGAAAAATACGAACTGCTGGTTGACTTGGTAATTGATGGCGGTTTTGGTAATATTCGACCTTCAACCGTAGTTGATTGCACCGGCGACCAACCCGAAGTTGTACGCGAAGGCGTGGGCGAATTGCATAAATAAAAACCAACATTCTTAATTCTACTTTACTAAGCTAAAAATTGTGCATTATTAAGTACAAAATAATGCTTTTACAACTGCTTTGCAGTTTTTGAACCAAAATAAAGTGCTGTAAATAAGAGTTTTATAGCTGTTTTTTAACTTCGTAAGGTAGAATTAGTCTTTTAAGCTCAGTTTCATAAGTATATCGGTTTGCAAGTCGTTACCTAATCTGAAAAAATGTTTGTCGAATTCTTCGAATCCATTTTTCTTATAAAAAGCAATGGCTCGTAAGTTTTTCTCCCAAACTCCTAACCAAACAAAATCGGCGTTTTGTTGTTGGCCTATTTCAATGGCTTTGTCATAAAGCAATTGTCCGATTTGCTTTCCATGAAACTCTTTCAATATATAAATTCGTTCTATTTCAATGGCATGGTTGTAGGGTTCTGTTTGTGCCGGGCCGAAATTTAGTTTTAAGTAGCCAATAACCATGTGTTTATTCGAAATAAAATAAAAGTCGGAGTGCGGGTTGTTAAGTTCGCTAATCAGTTTTTCTACCGACAATTCTTCGGTTAAATAGCTTTGCATATCGCTCGGATTGTTAAGCTCCGAAAATGTTTCCGAAAATGTTTGTCGACTAATTGCTTGTAGCAAGTTAATATCGTTTATTGTTACTTTATATATTTCAATTTCGTTCATGCCTTGCAAGCGTAGTGTTTTATAATTAAATAATTGATTAATAGAACGGTTAATTTAGGGAGAATAAATAGGGCAAAAAAAATAATATATGAAATTGTTACCGTTGGTTGTTCAGCTAAAATGAATAGATGATTACCCGAAAGATTTTCAGGAAAAATATAGTTTTGTGTTAAATTCCAACCAAAATGTATAGCAAATGGTGCAAGCAAACTGAAAGTTTTTGCATAGGCAAAGGCTAATAAAAGTCCCATGGCAAAGGTGTAAATAAATACAGTTGCCATTTGTGCTATGTTGCCCCATACGCCGGGATTTATCCAGTGCATGAGTGCAAAAAGCACCGATGAAATAAGGATACCTTTTGTACTGCCAATTTTTTTTATCAGTATATAAAGTAACACACCTCTGAATAGCAGTTCTTCGGTAAGTACCGACCTGAATTGATACCAGCTATTGAGCAACACGCCATGTGCTGTATTTGAAGGACTTAGTATGTAAACTTCTTGCAAAAAATAACTCCTAAGACCAAAAGTAGCTGCTGAAATAAATGCGGTTACAAAAAATAAAACTACGGCATATTTGAATTGAGTTTTTGTAGGTATTAGCCCCAAAAAAGCTAAATTTCCCTTTTCAAAAAACCAAATTAAAAGCCAAGAAATTGTAAGAAGCCCGATTATTTGAAGCATATTTTTTTGAAAAGTGTAAACTAAATTCTTATTTTAAAGATTTAAATGCCAAGATAATACCATACATCCAACCAATATACAACACCGTATAAAACACTGCGTATGCGAAGCTTTTAAGCAAATTATTTTTGCAGACATTGGCGTTTTTTAAAACAAACCTTGTTGCTCGGTAAAATATCCAATAAAGCATTGCAAACAATAAAACTACAGTTATCCAGAGAATTGAACCTAAAAACCAAAATAGAACGGTAAGTAAAATGGAAACAACAACCCAAATCAAGATATTGAGAATTACAGACAAAAGAATTGATGCAAATCCATTTTCGCTTTCGATTGAAATAGCTTCGGTGTTCGCATGCGAAAAATTAGTTAAGGTAGGGAATTTTCTGAATTTCAAGTGTTCACCCATATTTCCAAAATCGTTCTTTAATTTTAAGCCATTAAATAAGCCATAGGTTAAAAAAGAAATGAAAACTGTTGATAATATGGTAGTTGAAACTAATGAATTAACAAATAATGTTCTATGATTTGCTAATCCGGATAAAAACACAATGATAAGCGTAAGAGCAACAGTAATTACTCCAATGATTAATAGTGTTGTAGCCGGAATTAATTTTTTCTGCATTTTTTTCTATACATTTTCTATTTGGTAGTCAATAGTTAGGTTTTCAGTAAATTATTCGCTATAAGTTTCGTGCGAATGCATTATTTTATCGGCATAAGCCAATAGTACTGCCGAGGCAAGAAAAACCATATGAATGGCTATTTGCAATATTGCGTCTTGCAAAGGTATATTATGAATATCGACAAAAGTTTTTAGCAAATGTACTCCCGATATACTAACCAACGAAACAATAAGCTTAATTTTTAAGGTGCTTGAATTTATCTTATTTAACCATTGGGGTTTATCCGTTTCGTTTTTAAATTCCATTTTATTTACAAAGGTTGAATATCCGCCAATAAAGACAACCACTAAAAGATTAATTACCATCGATATGTCTATTAATCCCAACACCGTAAGCATAATGCCGTTTTCGGTTAGCGTAGAAAAGTTATAAATCAGATGCCATAATTGCATCATAAACTTTATGGCATACATTATCGATGCTGCAATAAGCCCCAAATAAACCGGTAATTGCAACCAGCGACTGAAAAAAATTACATGTTCGATATTCCGTTCAAATTTGTTCATTGTTTTTGTTGTTTTATATTGAATAAATATTGTTTCTATACCAAAATCCTTTTTGAAATTGCCATATATATTTCCGAAAGGTAAGGAGTGAAGCTCGCCTATAAATCATATTTTGCATGATGTGTATTTGTAAAATGAAGTAAAACGTTTTTCTGAATGCTCCTTTTCAAGTGCAAATATGCAATTTTATTAACTAAAGTATGCAGTGTGCATGAATTTTTTTTAGTTTTTGCAAACTTGTGCTTCAAATCCTTAGTCCATTTATTCGGTTCTAATTATATTTGTGGTTCTATTATTTTTTCTTTATATTTACAATTGTTTTTGTAATGAAATATTATATAAACCACAAAAGCAATAGGTATGAATTCCCTCCAAAAACAACAAGCCTTGGCCGATTTAATAACCAACGGCGAAAAGGACAAAGCAGTTAAATTATTGGCAGAATGGTCGCGCGAATCGAGTTTTAAAGAAGTAATATTTACCATTTTAGAACCTATGTTGGTTGTTTGGGGTAAACTATGGATGCAAGGACAACTCAGTTTGGCGCATGGTTATTTGAGCGGAAAAGTTGCCGAGGAGTTTTACCTTCTGGCATCCAAGGACGAAGCCTTTAACTCGTCGGTGGCAGATAGCAAAGGTACCGTAGTATTAGGCAATATTGAAGACGATTTTCACCCTTTGGGCAGGCGATTGGTGCATATTTACGCAAAAGCTGCGGGTTGGCATATTATTGATTTGGAAAACGATGTGCCCGCCGAAGTTTTTGTCGATAAAGCCATTGAGAACAATGCCGACATTATTGCAGTTTCGGCAATGATGTTTACTACCGCCAAAAACATTGCAAAAGTACGTACCGAACTCGATAAACACTCGCTTTCGAGCAAAATTAAACTGGCAGTTGGCGGTGCGGTATTTAAACTTCGACCTCAGTTGGTAACCGAGCTTGGTGCCGACGGAACTGCAGATACTGCCATTGAGGCGCCGGACTTGTTCGACCGATTGCTTTTGCAACGCTAAAACCGTGCTGCAAGCCAATTTAAAAACAATTTACCTTTAAAAGCTTAGTAATATGAACGGTTTAGAAAGAATAATGTCGGCAGTAACAGGAACCGATGCCGACTTTCAGCCTTTTACCCTGTTGCTTTCGTTGTATGGTTCGAACTATACAAAAAACAATTCCTTAGGTTATTATACCAACCCCAAAGTTTGGTTTGAAGGACAAAAAGCTGCTATTGAAGCATTCGACCCGGATATTGTTATTTCGCCTTTTTCTTTTCCGGTGGAAGCATCGGCATTTGGAAGCGAATTAGTTATTTTAGAGCACTATGCGCCCAATATTAAGAAACCGATTATTAAAAATCTGTCGCAAATTGCCCAACTTACTTTGCCTAATATTGAAAAAGCAGAAGCCTTGCAATTTTTATTGCAAAGCAATGCTCTTTTAGTACAGCAATATAAAGGCAGCAAGGCTATTGCGTCGCCTATACACTCGCCTGCCGACATTCCTGCCCTGCTTATGGGCATCGAAATGTGGATAGATACCCTGCTTTTCAATCCGATAGAGGTTGAATTGATGATGAAAAAAACCGTAGAGCATTTCGTACACTTCGGCAACGAATTATTGGCAAACGGTACAACGTTTTTGGTGGTTCCGGTCAATTTTACCAACCCTATGATGATAACCGAAAAAATTTTCAACCAATTATTACCGCATTTGGAACATGCTTTTAGCCAAATTAAAGGACCCATTGTGGTGCACAACGGCGGCTGCAAAATAATGTCGTTTATTGATAGGTTTGCCAAACTGCCCAACGTAATAGCCTTGGTGCTCGAACCTACCGAAAGTTTCGACCAAGCTCGCAACCTGATTGGCAACAATATAGTTTTAATGGGCAATTTGGACGGGCCTAATTTAGCAAACCTTTCAACAGAAAAAGCAATAAAAACCACCTTGGACATTTTAGACAACCGCAAACACGATAAACACTTTATATTTGCAACTTCAAACGCCGATATTCCGTACGATACTAATAAGGAAACCATTCAGGCGGTTGCAACAACCATTCGTAATTTTAATAAGTACTAATATGCCTACAAATATTGTAATTATTGCATGCAGTATTTTTAAAACAGAATTGGAACATCTGAAAAGCATGGGCAAAATTACGATGCCTATTATTTACCTTGATTCGATGTTGCATATGCACCCCAAAAAATTGCAAGAGCTGTTGGACAGTAAAATAAAGGAATACAACGAGTTGAAAATAGTTTTGGTTTTTGGCGATTGCCATGCTCGAATGATTGATTATGAAGAAAATAAAAATATAGTGCGTACGCCGGGCATAAATTGCTGCGAAATATTTTTAGGTTCCGGGCAATATCGAAAAGTTCGCAACGAAGGCGCTTTTATTCTGCTGCCCGAGTGGGCTTCGCGATGGAAAGAAGTATTTATCGATTACATGGGTTTTAAAAATTCGAAAACAACCACCGAATTTATGAACGACATGCACAAAAAACTTGTATATGTTGATACCGGCTATAACAAAACCAACAACCCGCTTTTAAATGAAATATCCGAATTTGTAGGTCTTCCGCTCGAAATACAACACAGTTCAATTAACGAACTTGAAAAAAACGTATTAAGTCTTATAAATCAACAAGAAACCGATTCAAAAAACAACAACAATGGAGGATAAAACTTATACGTATATATTCTACGATATGCTGGAAAAAGTATTGCAGCTATCAGAAAATCCGAGTCGCTTTGGCGAATTTTTAACTCAGCAAATTCGCGAATTAATTGGCGCAAAAACTGTGGTAATTGCCATTAAAAGCGAAACCGACGAAGCACAAATATTTAATGTATATCCGCCCCGCCGAACCGAATGGTGCAA